>JAEZVM010000013.1 GCA_023420795.1 Pseudomonadota bacterium | reverse complement strand
TCATGCCACTCTCTCTTTAAGCGGAGGGCTGATCGACGTCGCCCTTGGCGATGCAGGCAGCGGCGGTAAACAGCACGTCGCTCGACGAGTTCAGCGCGGTTTCCGCGGAGTCCTGCAGCACGCCAATGATGAAGCCGACCGCGACAACCTGCATCGCGATATCGTTCGAGATGCCGAACAGCCCGCACGCCAGCGGAATCAGCAGCAGCGAACCGCCAGCAACGCCGGACGCACCGCAGGCGCAGATTGACGCGACCACGCTGAGCAGGATGGCGGTCGGAATGTCCACCGGAATGCCCAGCGTATGCACGGCGGCCAGCGTCAGCACGGTGATGGTGATTGCCGCGCCGGCCATGTTGATGGTTGCGCCAAGCGGAATCGATACGGAATAGGTGTCTTCATGCAGGCCGAGTCGCTTGCTCAGTTCCAGGTTGACCGGGATGTTGGCTGCCGAGCTGCGCGTGAAGAACGCGGTGATGCCGCTTTCACGCAGACAGGTCAGCACCAGAGGATACGGATTGCGCCGGATCTGCCAATAGACGATAGCCGGATTGACGACGAGCGCGATGAACAGCATGGATCCGAGCAGAACGGCCAGCAATTGCGCATAGCCGAGAAGCGCACCCAGCCCTGATTCTGCCAGCGTCGCGCTGACCAGGCCGAAGATGCCTAGCGGCGCAAAACGGATCACCAGCTTGACGATCTGCGATACGCCGTCGGACAGATCGGTGAACACGACGCGGGTGGTCGCGCTGGCATGCCGGAAGGTGATGCCCAGGCCGACCGCCCACGTAAGGATGCCGATGAAATTGCCGTTCATGAGCGCCTTGACCGGATTGTCCACCGCGCTGAGCAGCAGCGTGCGCAACACTTCGACGATGCTGCCCGGGGGAGCCGCTTCCACGTTTTGCGTCGCCAGTGCCAGCGTCGAGGGAAACAGGAAGCTGGCGATGACTGCAACCACCGCGGCGGAGAAAGTGCTGATCACGTACAGCAACAGGATCGGCCGGATATGTGTCTGCTGGCCGTGCTTGTGGTTGGCGATCGATGCCGTTACCAGTACAAACACCAGGACCGGTGCCACTGCCTTCAGCGCAGCGATGAACACGTTGCCGAGGAAGCCGGCGGACAACGCAAGCTTCGGCGAGAGCTGGGAGAGGATGATGCCGGCGACCAGTCCGACGGCGATTTGTGTGACGAGGCTGGTGCGGCCGATCAGGCGCGTAACGGTTGCAGAGGTTGTATCAGACATGATGGGTTCGCATTAAATAGGAAGGGCCGAAATATGAAGTGCGGCACGCCGCCGAGGAAACATGCAATGCAGGGAACGGGAATATCGGAATTTGCGAGGATGTAAGAATGAAACTTTGGCGGGTTGTGACGGTTTCGGTTCCAAGCTGACAGCTTGTCAGTCTAGAGGCGCGAGACTTTACCATGCCGTCACGGAAAAGTAGCTGACAGAATGCTAAATTAGCGGCTGCCGTGACGGACGCTCCGGCGCCTCATTCTGAATATCTTGTTTATCTGAAAAGAGAGATTGCTATGGCAATGCATGAAATTGACTACGAGATTTTTGGCACCGACATGCAGTATGTCGAAGTCGAGCTGGATCCTGGCGAAGCGGCGGTCGGCGAGGCCGGCATGATGATGTTCATGCAGGAAGGCATCGAGATGGATACCGTGTTCGGCGACGGCTCACAGCAGGGTGGCCTGTTCGGCAAGCTGATGGGTGCCGGCAAGCGCCTGCTGACCGGCGAATCGCTGTTTACGACGGTGTTCCACAACGAGGGCTCCGGCAAGCGCCGTGTCGCCTTCGCCGCACCCTACCCCGGCAAGATCGTGCCGGTGCATCTGTCCGAGATCGGCGGTTCCCTGATCTGCCAGAAGGATTCCTTCCTGTGCGCGGCCAAGGGCGTATCGCTCGGCATCGCGCTGCAGCGCCGCCTCGGCGCCGGCCTGTTCGGCGGCGAAGGCTTCATCATGCAGAAGCTGGAAGGCGATGGCTGGGCGTTCGTTCATGCGGGCGGCACGCTGGTCGAAAAGACGCTCGCGCCCGGTGAGGTGCTGCGTGTCGATACCGGCTGCGTGGTCGCATTCCAGCCGCAGGTCGATTTCGACATCAAGTTCGTGGGCAAGATCAAGTCCGCGATCTTCGGCGGCGAAGGCCTGTTCTTCGCGACGCTGCGCGGACCGGGGAAGGTGTGGCTGCAGTCGCTGCCGCTGTCACGGCTGGCCAATCGCCTGATGCTGTCCGCGCCGGCCAGTGGCGCAGCGGGCGGCGGATCGCTGCTCGGTGCGGGCGCGCTCGGCGGCCTGTTTGGTGGCGACGACGAGTGACGCAGACAGCGTCCTTCGATGGCCGCCTGTTCGGCCCCGGCATTGCCGGGGCGGGCGTTGCGGCCGGCGGGCAGTGGCAGGACGATCTGCTCGTGCTGCGCGGCGGAGATATTCGACTGGAGATTCCCGCTGCGGACCTGCGAATCGACGCTGCAGGATTCAACGTGCAGCAGATAAGACTCTCGTGGCGCTCGGAGCGAGGAGAGTTCGCTTTCTTCATCGAGCAGGCGGGTGATTGTGAACGCTTTCTGGCACAGGCGCCAGAGCCAGTCACGGCACAGGCAGGCGGCATCCGGAAACGCCAGCGGGGCGTCGCATCGCGCTTTCATGCGGCGGTGCTGGTCTATGGTTTCATCCTTGCGCTGCCGCTGATTCTTCTGGCGCTGTTCCTGCTGAACACCGACCGGCTCGCCGGCTGGGTGGCGCAGAAGGTGCCGGTCGCGTACGAAGCCAAGATCGGCAACATGGTTCTGGCGCAGACGCGCACGCATACCAGGCTGATCGAAAGCGGCCCGGCGCATGATGCGGTGAAGCGGATCGGCGCGAAGCTGACTGCAGGTTCGCGCTACAGCTATCAATGGTTTGTTGCGGAAGGCAAGGAAGTCAATGCGTTCGCCGCGCCCGGCGGCGTGATCGTCGTTTATGCCGGCCTGATCGCGCAGGCCGAGCGGGCCGAGGAACTGGCCGGCGTCCTTGCGCATGAAGTCGAGCATGTCGAGCAGCGCCACAGCCTGCGCAACCTGATCAAGAGCGCGGGCTTTGGCGTGGCGCTGTCGCTGGCGCTGGGCGACTGGTCCGGATCGGCGCTCGGTGGCTGGATCGCCAATCTGACCGAGCTGAAGTTTTCGCGCGACGCGGAAATGGAAGCTGACCGGGAAGGCCTGCACCGCATGGTGCGTGCCAACATTGAACCGGAATACATGGCGCGCTTCTTCGCCAAACTGGCGCAGGAAGAAGGCAAGGCAGCCGAAGCACTGTCCATGCTCGCCACGCATCCGGCTTCGCACGAGCGCATGGAAGCGCTGCGCCGACAGATTACCGCACTGCCGCCCAAGGAATACGATGCGCTGGGCATCGACTGGGCAAAGGTAAAGGCCGCCGTCGAGTTATCGTCCAGCTAGTGGAGCGGCGCTTCCTCTCGCCGCATCGTCCGTTTCGCCGGGATCGTCGCAAGCAGCAGGCCCGTCAGCGCGATCGCAAACGCAATCATCTGGATGCCGCTCAATTTCTCGCCGAGCACCACCACCGCCACCAGCGCCGCGCTGATCGGCAGCATCACGGTGAACACGCCGGCCTGCGCCGCAGGCACGGATTTCAGTCCTGTCATCCATAGCCAGACGGTCCACACGCTCGCAGCCAGTGCATAGAACACCAGCAGCAGCCAGATATTCAACTCAACCGCGCCAAAGTCGAAGCCGAACGCGGCATACAGGCCCAGCGGCGTCATCAGCGCAAAGCCCCACAGGTTGATCACCGAGCTGATGCGCTTCGGACCCATCACTGCAGTCAGCTTCTTGCCGATCACCGCATAAGATGCTTCACAGAGCACCGACGCGAACACAAGCAGGTTTCCCAGCCACGCCATGTTCTGCGCCGCGCCGGCAGCGTGAGTCGGTTTCGCAAGCGAAAGCAGGCCGATGCCAAACGCACCGCAAGCCACCGCAGCCCATACGCGCAGACTGATATGCTCCTTCAGGAAGAACCAGCTCATCAGCGCGATTACTGCCGGGATGGTCGCCATGATCACGCCGGCTGACACCGCACTCGTCATGCTCACGCCGGTAATCATGCAAAGCGTGAACAGGAAATTGCCAAGGAAGGATTCGAGGAACACCAGCTTGCGCGTCTGCGGCGACATCGGCGGCTCGGAAGCCGGCTTACGGAGCCAGTGCAGCATCGCCAGCCCGCCGATGCCAAAGCGCAGCCAGGCAAGCAGGAATATGGGGAAAACCGCCGCGAGCGGCTTTGACAACGCGACATAACTGCCGACAAGGGACATGCTCAGGGCAAGACAGCCGTAGGCCAGCATGCGGCTTGGGTTGGTGCTCATCAGATTTTTTGTTTCGTTGATTGGCTGGTTGGTGTGGGGTTCACTTCCCGCGCGGGCGGAGCGTCCAGTGACGGATGAAGTCCTGACCATTTTGCCAATTGACGTTGTAAGGGATGTGGAACATCAGCGCAGCATTGTAGTATGCCGAGCCCGAACCTGCGGATCGGGCTTGGCGGAAGAGGTCACAACATGCGGGGTTACGCAGGAACAGCCGGCTCTTCGGCCGCGCGTGCTGCTAGCATGACAGACGGATAACCAGGTGCCGGCGAGAGGCCGGCATATTTGGCTCCGGAAGGGCGGTAGCTGTCAGAGCCCATGTAAACCCTTCGGTAGCGCAGATAACCGCCGCCGAGCCACATCGGCTCGCGTCCTTTTGATTCCGGGTCGATGGCGTCGCGATGAACTTTCTTTTCCGGATGTTCCTCTTTGCTCCGCCGGTAGTTCAGAAGCTGCTCCCTTTCCTTGCGCGTCAGTCGATAGGGGTTGGGGCCGTGCTCGTACGGCGCTTTGGTTTGCTCCCATTCTCGCTCCTTCTCTTCCTGTATCGCGAGAAGTTCGAGTGCATGCTGCAGGTCCGCCACATCTTTTCCCAGCGGCTTGAACCACGCGCGCGAATCATGGACGAAGCGTTCGAAGAATTCGGTTACTGCTGATGGTGGCGGCGGTTCATCCCAGTAGCGTGCAACGTCGGTCCATTCGGGAACCGCAGGCATTTCCGGCCTCCCATGATAGTGGTTGCGCTCCCAGTCGTTGTCGCGCCAGCGAGAGAAGTAGCCAATCTCCTTCTCGAACTCCTCGTCAGCCCGCAAGATGTCTTCCCTGTCGTGCTTGTCCCAGCTATCGAAGCCGGGCAGCGTGTGCATCTTCCCGGCCATCTGCTTGCGCCACCGTATGTATAGCGCGTGCTGATGTTCCATCAATTCATGCAGCGGTGCTACGACGGGGCGCTGCTCGCTTCTGTATGCCTCCAGATAGGCATTGAATGCGTCGATCGCTTCCGGCGCGATCCTGAACGATCTCTTCACCGAATCTGGCGCTTCTTCCAGTTTCAGCGGCACACCGGCCAGGCGCGCCGCGCGGTACATGACGGCCAGTGTGATCCGCGAAATTAGGTCGCTGCCCTCGGGGTCCTTGCCGCGCCCCTGCTCTAGTGGTGCGTATCCGCCGCCGACATCCGAATGCACGCCGGGAAAGACGATTTCCGTGCAATTGTCGGGCATCCCTGACTTGAAGCGGATCGAGTCCAGCGGAAAGGAACGGCGGATTTCATGTCCGGACACGAGATGCAGGCAGCGCGCAGGCGCCGAGCCGACATCACCGGGAATCTTGAGCGAGGACTCGGCATCGGCCCATGCCTGATGCCCATCCACGAACGGTATCGCCGCCGCGAGGCCGACCGACGCGACGGTATCGAACAGGCCAAGGAAATCCACTGTTACCGGGATGGTCCCGAGGGACGACCGGGCGCTGCCGCAAAGCTCCGCATCCAGCATGCAGAGCCAGTTGAACCAGTTCGCAAATACCCGTGCTTTCGTCGCGCCACGCGAGAAGCCGAACATGGAAACGTAGATGTTTTTCACAACACCCTTGCTGCGGCTTTTGCCTTCACCTACCGGCAAATAGTTTTTAAGGCCGGCGTGCAGCTCCGAGAGTGCGGCTTTGAAAGCCGAACGCAACAGCTCCAGTTCGGACTTTCGTCCGGTTTCCCATTCACCGCCAGAAGATGAAGGGCGCGTTACTTCACGAAAGCTGGGGAGAGTGAGCTCGTTAAACTCTTTTTTGAATTTTTTATCATCGATCAGCGGTACATCGGTGTAATACATGTGAATGTTATTCAATGCCTGTACCAGCGACCAGATGATGCGGTTCTCACCCTTGTAGCAAAACGCAAGGCCCTTGGGCCGGTCGTCCTTCATCGTATAACCTTCACCGCTGTCGCCCACTTCTTCGAACTTCGTGCCGACCCCCGGTATGTAGGTGCGGAAAAAACTGTTGTGGTATTTGGATTTCAGTTCCGGCCATGCTTCGCTGCCGTGATTGTCCCGGCCGCCGGGGAATGCGCTATACAGGCGCGCGACATTGCTGTGCGTATGCGCCTCATGGTTGATCTTCAGATTGTTGTTTGTGCCGTCGAAGAAAAAACCGAAGAAGAGGTTTAGGTCGCAGGCGGGAGGGAATGTGGTATCTGTACACTCACGGGAATATGTGTGATTACGGATTTTCTGATCCTCGCTTTCGTCAAAAAACTTATTTCTTTCCGATGGATCGCTTCTCTGGCGATCTAACCTATCAGCGAGATAGGTAATCATGGCTTGTTCCTCTCAAGGTGTTCAATACCTGCCTTGATTTGGCGAATAGTTTCTTGGTACCCAATGCGTTTTTCTTCAGAGAGGTTTAGGTTGCGGACGGCATTTTCGAATCTGTCTAGCGCCTCCTTCTCTTGTTGCATTTTCCTTGCCCACAGCTTCAATCGATATTCCCTCGACGGCACCGGATACCCCTTCACCTTTCCCGGCCACTCCTCTCTGCTCGGTCCATAGTGAGACACCACCGCCTCCGCAGTTTCATCCTCATGCACAATCAGCCAGATCTGGCTTGCCTTGCCGTCGGGATAAGGCGGCAAGGTCACCAGCGCTTCCCTGTATTCCGGTTCCGGATAGAACCTGTACCTGACCACGACCTTGATATCGGGACGCCAGACGGAAGGCACGCTGAAGCAGCAAATCGCGCCTCCCGAGCTATAGGGGTTGAGCGCGTCGCCTCCGCCGCCGCTGTTCGGCTCGCCGGGTCGTTCCGCGCTGATCGAAAAGATTTCGCGTGCCGAGTAGTTGAGCGAGCGGACGGTCGCGCCGGAGCGCTCTTCCGTTTTTTCTTTAGGAGTAGCACACGCGGAGAGCAGCAACGCAATTCCGGCCAGGCTGATGCAGAGGAGATGTGTCGGTATAGTGTTTCGTTTCATGTGAGGATCGGCTTTCGGTTTTTCGTTATACGGTTATCCATGCCTGAAACTGGTCAAGCAACTCATCCAAGGATTGCGCTCTTCCGGAAGACTGCAGCCACTCGGTCATTCTGGATTGGCTTTCCAGGCCGGGAAGCGACAATCCCCACTCGCACAGGTAGCGGCGATCGGGAGCAGAATGTATTTGCGCATGATCGGCGCATGCGAGCCAGTGGCGAACCAGTGCATATGCACGTGCAGGCGAGTGACAATCTACCGCACTTGAGGAAACAGACCTGAGCTGAAACAGCACATTGTCGGCTTCCGAGGCATCAGTTAACTGTGCACACTGCTGCTCGTCCAATATCACTTTGCCCGCTGCCGGAACATCATTGCCCGCCACGGGCAGCGATGCCCACTGCGCGTCGCGTGTGACGTATTGCCAGCGCATCATGGGGCCGCATAGTGCTTCACGCTGCGCCGGCGTCAGGACCTTGAACAGTTCCGGCAGAACCCGCGTATCGGCGAACGACAGCGCGAGCGCATAACCGGCGGCATCCACCACGCACCATGGCATTAGCCGATGGGTGAGTTCCATTAGCGATTCCGTTGTCGCAATGACGCTCAAGGCAGGTTTGCCATCAGTCTTCTTGATCAGCATGTCCCACTCTTGCCGAGCATCTTCCTGGTACTCCACGAGGAGTGGCGACAAAGCCAGAGTCTCTTCATCTGCCGAAGCGGTATTCGCATACAGCGCCCGAAATGGCAGGCATTCGGTACGCTTGAGCAGGGGGTAACAAGTTTCGTTGAGCGCCCCTTCGATCAGCGCATATATACGCTCCTGCGGGTATTCAGTGGACAAGCACTCTAACGATGCATGCATATCTTCAAGAAACGCGGAGGGATAGCGGTTGATAGCCATGGCAAGTCCGTGTCCTTATGCTTCAACCAGCGAGAATGGCGACCCCGATGCTGCCGCGTTGCGCTTGCAGTGCTTGCATATGGATTGCGGAAATTTCGGCAGCACATAAGCTTGGCGTGCCGGACCACCAAAACTCTTGCTCGCCGCCTTGATCGAAATCGTCCCCGGGCAGGCGAACGTGATATTGCCGCCTTCGATCGTCAGGCTCGCACCGCCTTCGGTGCATAAGGTGATGCTTTTGGCTGCGGCGAAATCCACATGGCTGTTAACGCTGGCGAATTTCACCAGCTCCTTCGCTGCGAACGTCAGTTCGTCGCTTTGCGCCTGCAGATCGACATCGCCCTGACCGGCATACAGCTTGATACCGGCGTTGTCTTCGCCCGCGCCGGTGACACCAGCCAGCAGGCCGATCGCCTGGCCACTGTGCACGGTGAGAGTATCGCCGGCGGCGATATGCATGTCCCGCCCGCTGGCCAAGTGCGCGACTTCGCCTGCTGCGACATGCAGTCCCTCGGATGCCGCCACGCCGATTCCTGCTTGCGCGGTTACGACCACCAGCGGTGCATGCATGTGCGGGATCTTTTTCCCTTGACCGTCAGTACTGCCGTCCTGCGCATCGACGAGTCCGGAAATCATTTTCAGCATCGCGTCGATCGGCACGAATTTGTCATCGATGCGGCTCTGGCTGCTTTCGCCGTTATGCGAATGACCCTTGACGAGGATGAACTGCACCGTCTGGTGCTTAGCGGCTGCCTGGTTGAAGCTGTCTGCGAAACCTTTCGCCTGCTTCAGCAGCGCAATGCCTGGCGAATTCTCTCCTGCCGGTTCCGGCTGGCCGTCCGGCGTGGTGCCGTGGTAGGTGGAGATCAGCAGGCCCTTGCCGGCGCGGACCGCGCCATAGGCATCGGTTCGCAGTTCCCAGCCGGTGCCTCGGAAGCTGCCGCGATAGTTGTCGGCCTGGTGGATCAGGTGGCCGAGGTTGAGCTGGGTGGCGGCGGTGTCAGTCGATAGTTTCGTGCGCAAGCGGCCGGTGGTGTCGTCGAATACCAGCTGGTTCGATTGGCGGCTGTAGCCGTTGGTGCCGAGCGCGACCGACTTGAAGCCGGACAGGAAGGCTGCATGCCGGTGCTCGCCGGCGGCGCCGTGCCATGCGGGAGAAGCGCCGCTGCCGATCTTGTTGTCCTGCGCGGCGGGCGCATGGTCGCCAGCATGCGCATATGCTTGCGGATCATCCTGGCCTTGCCCGTTGTACAGCATGCCGGCGACGATGGGGCGGTCGATGTCGTTATCGAGGAACTTGACGATCACTTCCTGGCCGATGCGCGGAATGAATTGCGCGCCGTAGCCAGGGCCGGCATACATCTGCGCGACGCGCACCCAGCAGGTGTTGCTTTCTTCCCGCTGCCAGTGATAGCGGATGCGGATGCGGCCGAGGTGGTCGGTATGCACGGTGCCGGCATTGGCGGCAGTTCCATCCGGGCCGACGACGATCGCGGTCTGGCTGCCGAAGGCGGTCGGTTTCGGATTGAGCAGCATGCCGGTGCCGTCGCGGGATGCGGGGCGCCACGGTATGTCGGCGCGGATTGCGGTGAAACGGTTCGCATAGCCTGTAGCTTTCGCCGCTGCGAGCAGTTCATCCCATGCGTGGCGGCCGAGATGATGACTTGCACCATCGCCGGGTTCGTCGCGAATGTCATCGTCATCGAAAGGCGGTGATGCCTCCAGGCGCAGGTCGATATTGCGCTGCAGGTCGGCCGACAGGTTGTTCACGCCTGCATGCAGCGCGCCGAGCAGCGCGAACCGACGCTGCTCCCCGCCGGTGCCTGCCTCATGACGCAGGTCGAGCGGCGATTCGGTCAGATTAAATGCGGTACCGGCGCGGAAACTGCGCACCGCGCCGTTACCGAACCATGTTTTCATGCGCGCATCGGCCGCTTCGCGCAGGATGCGCGCGTAATGCTCAGCTTCCGCCTGCGTGGCGAATGCATAGACGCCGCTCCAGTCGTAGCTCTCGACGCGCGGTGCGTTGGCGCCGCCGTACTCACGCGCGGTCGGCAAGGAAATGGCGGTCACACGCTTGGTCTTGTAATCCCAGCTGGCGATCGTGGTGATTGCCGCCTGCAGCTGGCGTTCCGCGCCGAGCGCCTGGATCGTGTCCTGCTTTTCGACGGCGGCGTTGCGGTGGAAGCGGATGCCGCCGTTGGCCGCGCTGCTTCGGTCATCGGCAAGGCAGGTCGAGTCCGAGAACAGCACCAGCCGCTGGCGCGCGGCACTGCTTTCTCCGTCTTCGGCTTCCTCGAAATAGAAGCCAATGCCTTCCTCCGCGAGAATGCGGGACAGAAAGTCGTAATCCGATTCGCGGTACTGGCAGCAATAGCTGCGCGGGCGCAGGCCGGCGAGAAAGGCCTTTGCGTCGGGCGTGATGCGCCAGTTGTGGTGCGGACTGTAGGCGGCGAGCACTTCGGAGATCAGGTCCAGCACGCCGATGTCCTGGAATACGCGCGAGCGACGCTGATGGACGGCAAACGCGAGCCAAGGCACGGCCGTCAGCCGATAACGCGCCAGCCCGCCGTCGGCCCCGAGTTGCGCCACTGCCGACACATATCCGGAGCGCACGCCCTGCGAGCCGTCGGCAAGGCGGGTGCGCAGCGCGACCTGCTTGCCGAGCAGGCTCTTGAGCTCGATATGGACGTTGGTCGAGAGACAGTCGATGTGGTATTCGTACAGCGAGGATAGTTCTTCCCGGCCGACGAATCGCTCCACCAGCAAGGCGTCCGCGCCGAGCGGCGTGTCGATCGCGTACAGGCGCGTATCGGACGCAAACATGAGCGCCGGATCGAGAAAGCTGGCCACTCCCTGGGACAAGTCGGACATGCGGACACCTGGCTGAAAATTGCATTTGTGACAATCGGGCGACAATAATACATGATTGCCATTTATGCAATATTTTGGGCGACGGAACCGCCGCGCCACACACCGCAGCTGCCTGCACGATGGCATCAGCCCTTCACGCACACCACCTGCTTCAGCGTATGCACCACCTCCACCAGGTCGCGCTGTGCCTGCATCACCGCATCGATATTCTTGTATGCCATCGGAATTTCGTCGATTACGCTGGCATCCTTGCGGCACTCGACGCCGCGCGTCGCGCGCACCTGATCCTCGATCGTGAAGCGGCGCTTGGCTTCATGCCGGCTCATCGTGCGGCCCGCGCCGTGACTGCAGCTGTGGAAGCTCTCCGGATTGCCCTTGCCGCGCACGATATAGCTCTTCGCGCCCATCGAGCCGGGAATGATGCCCAGCTCGCCTTCGCGCGCCGACACCGCGCCCTTGCGCGTGACCAGCACCTCGCGGCCGAAGTGGGTCTCCTTCTGCACATAGTTGTGATGGCAGTTGACTGCTTCCACATGCGCATCGAACGGCTTGTCGATCACAGCGCGTACCGCCGCGATCACGTTCTGCATCATCACTTCCCGGTTCATGCGCGCGAACTTCTGCGCCCAGCCGACCGCTTCCACATAGTCGTCGTAATGCCGCGTACCTTCTTCCAGATAGGCGAGGTCCTGGTCCGGCAGGTTTGCGAGGTGCGTGCGCATATCCTGCTTGGCGAGTTCAATGAAATGCGAGCCGATCGCATTGCCGACGCCGCGCGAGCCGGAGTGCACCATGAACCAGACGAAGCCGGCCTCATCCAGGCATACCTCGATGAAGTGGTTGCCGGTGCCGAGCGTGCCGAGGTGATGGTAATTGTTGGTACGGGCCAGCCGCGGTGTCTTCGTGCAGATACGGTCAAACTCCTGCTTGAGCTGCGCCCATGCGGCATCCACAGGCTTCGGCGGCCTGTCCCACGAACCCTTGTCGCGCCCCTTCTTCGGCGACAGTCCGTGCGGTACCGCTTTTTCGATCGCGCCGCGCAATTTGCCCAGGTTGTCCGGCAGGTCGTTCGCGGACAGCGTCGTCTTCGCCGCCATCATGCCGCAACCGATATCGACGCCGACCGCCGCCGGGATGATCGCGCCGGTGGTCGGGATCACGCTGCCGATGGTCGAGCCCTTGCCGAGATGAACATCCGGCATTACCGCGATGTGCTTGTAGATAAACGGCATCTTCGCGGTATTCATCAACTGCTTCCTTGCCTCTTCCTCCACCGGCACGCCGTGCGTCCACATCTTCACCGGCCGCCCGCCTTC
>JAEZVM010000012.1 GCA_023420795.1 Pseudomonadota bacterium | reverse complement strand
CAATCAGGTGCTGGTCTCCTTCGGATCGCCCGATACGACAAGGCAGATCGTGAGCGACATTCAGGCGGACGGAACATGCTGGTGCGGAAGCACGGTATGGCAGGGAAAGACAGCGATGCGCATCTCTATCGTTTCATGGGCCACGACAGAAAGCGATGTTGATCGCAGCATCGAAGCAATCCTGAGAATCGCTCAAAGCTCGAAGAAAAAGCATGCAAACGGATCTTGAGCAAGATGTTTCAGCGCGTCTATTGCCACCGGAAATCGCCGCTTCAGGCTCTCTATCCCTCATTTCGAACTACCACGCAGCAATAAGCGGAAGGTACAACTGTCGGCTTTTTTTGCACTGGCCGATGCGTCTCGTCCGGCTCCGAACGTAAGTATTTGATCTCCTTCGAAAACTCGTTGTCGGCATGTTACCTGCTCTAACAGTTTGCTTGCTGAGGAAGATTTTGTTCCAGCAAGAAGCCTGGCGTTTTTCCCTTACCAAGTGTTGGCAGTAAGTTATTTGCAGTAAGTAAGTGACTTCAGTGGATCGCAAGAGCCTGTTTGAATCGGCTTGCAGCAGATGTTTAAACATGCTCTTCGAGACAGTTTTTTACTTTACTTATCCGGGAGGTTTACATGCAACGTAAAGCAGTACTCAACGGGCTGTCATTAGCCTTGGCGTCAGCCCTGTCCTTCATCGCGGCACCGGCATCTGCAAGCCTTATCTTCAATCCCGCATTCAACACAACCGGCACCGGCTTAGGCGCTGTCCAGACGTTGACCACCCTTCAGGATGGCAGCGGTCCACCGGGATCCGTCCAAAACAACGGACTCGAATCGGGATGCGTTACCTACAATCCCGCCAATCCGGCGAATCCCACGTTTAACTGTTTTGCCGGCCTGCAGGGAGGCGACAACCAAGCCATCAATAACACGTACTTCCTTAATACAATCACGGGACTCACCAGCGCCGGAGACTTGGCGGTCGTCGTCAATGTCAATGAGCCGGGCAATGATGACGCGGTGACATTGACCGATCTTTACCTGAGCCTTTTCGCTGCCGGCAGTGCCATGCCGATAGCGACGTTCACGTACGCAGGCCCCGATCTGGAACTACTTGAAACCGGCGGCATCGGCAATTCCGGAACCTATCGGTTTACGCTGGATGCCGTTCAAGCGGCCCAGGCAGCTGCCGCGTGCCCCGTGCTTTCCAATTGCGTGGTTGGCGGCGGTGTTCAGTTCTTGCCCGGCTCCACCAGTGCCGGCCCCGAGACAATGTATGTCCAAGCGTTTGTAAATGGAAATCCGGTACCTGAACCGGCGCCGCTGACCTTGCTCGGTTTGGGCCTGGCAGGTCTTTTAGTGGCACGGCGGCGCATGAACTAAGTATTGCCGAGGTGAGGCAGAGGCAGGACAATGCGGCGAGCGGCGCCTCGCAGCTCGCCGCAAATCCGCAGGCACGGCTTCTTAGGCGCATTACAAAACCCCGTTTCGGCGGGGTTTTGTTTTTTGCAGCCTTGACCAGGCATGTACCGCGACCGCATTGGATTCGCGGCCGGCAATGCATGATCTTCGGTCAGCAAGCCGCAATACCAATATTTGTTTTGCGAGAACAGCAAATAACGAGGATCGACATGGAGTTCACCGCTCCGTCTATAAGCAAATGAAAAATGCATCGTTCCTGTTTGACACCGGCTTGGCTATTCTTCCAGCTTTTCGCGGTCGTTGGAGCGCGGGCACTTGCCTCTTTTCCAACAGACGCTCCAACAATAAGGCGGCTCGCACCCGACAGGGAATCGAGCGCTTCATACAACGTGATTCATATTGAAAATCTTCACAAGAGTTATCGGGTAGGAAACCGCGACGTCAAAGCGCTTCACAACGTTAACCTGCATGTCCCGAAAGGGAAAATATTCGGCATCATCGGACGCTCCGGCGCAGGCAAGAGCACGCTGCTGCGCACCTTCAATCTTCTCGAACGACCGACCAGCGGGTCAGTCCGCATCAATGGGACTGACATCACGACACTCGGCAAACCGGAGCTTGACCGGACGCGCCAGCACATCGGCATGGTGTTCCAGAATTTCAATCTGCTCTCTGCCAAGACGGTTGGCGCGAACGTGGATTTTCCGCTCAAGCTGGCAGGCGAATTCAGCCGCGAGGAACGCGAGCGCCGGGTCGATGAATTGCTGGAACTGGTCGGCCTGATCGAGCACAAGCACAAGTATCCGGCGCAACTTTCCGGCGGCCAGAAGCAGCGCGTCGGCATCGCCCGCGCCATCGCCAACGCGCCGCAGCTTCTGCTGTGCGATGAAGCGACTTCCGCGCTCGATCCGGAAACCACGAAGTCGATTCTCGCGCTGCTGGTGGAGATCAATGTACGGCTCGGGCTCACCATCGTGCTGATCACGCACGAAATGCAGGTCATCCGCAGCATCTGTGATCACGTGGCCGTGATCGAAGCCGGCGAAATCGTCGAGATGGGCGAAGTCGCCGATGTGTTCCTGCATCCGAAGCATCCCGTCACCCGGACTCTCGTCGCGGAAAACACGCATGACGATTTCGGTCTGGCGGGAACGCGCACCGGCGGCGGACGCCGGCTGCGCCTTACCTATATTGGCGATGCCGCGTACCAGCCGATCCTGAGCCACGTCGCGGAACAGACCCGCGCCCGGATCACGATCCTGCAGGGCGCCGTGTCGCGAATCAAGGACAAGCCTTACGGACAGCTGCTGGTAGAGATTGTCGGCTCCAACGAGGAAAGCGCGGCGGTGCTCAACCTCTTCCGCCAGCTGGACGTGCATTGCGAGGTACTGAATTGATGGATTTTTCGAATATCGATTGGGCCGACATCGGGCTGGCAACCATCGACACGCTCACGATGACCGGCGTGTCGCTGGTGTTCACCATACTTCTCGGCCTGCCGCTCGGCGTGCTGCTTTTCCTGACGGGAC
>JAEZVM010000410.1 GCA_023420795.1 Pseudomonadota bacterium | reverse complement strand
GCATCAGGTCGGCACTGTCACAGACGGCGTGGTTAACATGGGCAGGCGCGGGGCGGGAATTCAAGATTGCTTTCATCGTTTCCAAACGCTGTCGCCGGTCGTGCCTTCCAGGAAAAGGGAGCAAATTTGCCGGCGACGCCATTGATGAAGAAGAGGCTCTTCAGAAGCACCCGCAGCCTGTGCGCTGCAATGCCGCGAAGCAGGCGCGGAACACCTGTTTTTCCTCGCTCTCTTCCTCCTTCTCCTTGTGGGCAGCAAGATTCAAGCCTCCTGATGCGCCATCATCCGGCTGGCTGCGCGTACTTCTGGGCTTGATCCGCAGGCGCAGTTTGTCGGCGGAATTCGCATTCCGGATTTTGTCGATCAGGATCACGCCCCGAGCCTGGTGCATATAGGCTTCCGTCATTCCACTCTCGCAGGAATTTTTGTCACAGGAAAAATAACCAGCGTTGCAATAATTACATCCTCCGTGTACAAAAAAGGCGGCGTTTTTTTACAGCTTTACACCTCAGACCGGGAATCTTTTCCACAGGGTTTCCTTCTTCGCCGTTTCGCGCCGCATTTTCTTCATATCCGCCCTTGGCATAGCGCTTGCACCGCTTCGCGCACAGATTCGTTAAAAAGAGGTCCGTTGTTATACAGCGCCGTTTTGCACGTGCGGAATTTTGTTCGTGCAGAGAAGCGGGCTGGAACGCCGGGGGTAGCCCAGCCGCAAAAATGCGTTCCTCGTTTTTATCGTGTGTACCGTAGTGAATGTCATTGCGGATTTCGACCAACCTCGTGAAGGAGCGATTCATGGAAACTGATTTCTCATCCCGTACGACAACCGGCAACGGCAGCGACAAGATGTCCACGACGGCGCAGGCCACCAAGGGCGCGTACAACGAAGCCAAGGGGACGCTGCAGCGCAGCGCCGCGTCCTTGCGCAGCGATCTGTCGAACCTGAAGAACGACCTCGATGCACTGGTCAACCGCTCTTCCAGCCTGTCGGACGATGAGTTGAGCCAGGCGCATGCGCAGATGATGGCGAAGTTCAGCTCGATGCGGTACGCCGCCAAGGGCATGGCCAGCGAGGCCTCGCGCCAGTTCAATCGCGGCATGGAAACCACCACCGAATATGTGAAGGGAAAGCCGATGCAATCGGTGGCAGTCGCGGTCGGCACCGGCCTACTGCTCGGGCTGCTGATGAAACGCCGCTGACAGACGTCAGCCCTGTCTGCCGCCGGTGGGCGGCAGACCTTCGCCCTGATCTTGCAAAGGAAAGACCGCCATGTTTGCAGCCTTGCATAAATCCAAGCAGCTTTACATGATCACGCTGGATCGGGTCGGCGATTACATGGATCTGTTGCGCGTGGAAATGAAAATCCGCGAGCACAATATTGCTCTGCGCATCGCCGGATTTGCGATCGCCGGCCTGTTCGCCCTGCTGGCCACGGTATTCCTCGGGCTTGCGATCATCGTCAGCTTCTGGGGCACCGACTATCGCGCGCTGGCGGCATGGTTCGTCGTGCTGCTGTACGGTGGCATCGCCGGCATCAGCCTGTACTACTGCCTGAAGCATTTCCGTTCACCGCCGCTCACGAACAGCCTGCGCAGCCAACTGCAACGTGATATCGACGTCATCAAGGAAAGCATATGAGCGGTCAATCTCTTGAAGCGGAAAGGCAGGCCATTCTCGATCGCATGCAGGTCCGGCGCGAACGCTACCGCCGCATGCTGACGGACGGCACCAGCCTCGACGAGGCCGAAGTCGTTGAAGCGCGTCCGATCCCGTATCAGACCGGTCACGCCACAACCTCATTTGCTCCGGGCGCCGCGCCACATGGCATGCATTACGCCAGCTCGCATGGGCAGCGTTCCGTCTATCGTTCCGACACGCCGGGCAGCGCCCGGCACGGGCCGGTCATACGCACGCTGATGGAGCATCCCTTCCTCTGCGCACTCGGCGTGGCCGCGGTAGTGGCGATCGGTCCCAAGCGCATCCTCCGTACGCTGACCAGCGGCGGCACGGCGCTCAGCACGTTCGCAGGCAATCAGTCGAATGTGGATCTGGCAGGACGTCTTCTGACAATGGCAGGCGCCTATGTACAAGGCCGCACCAAGTAGCCTGCAGTTTTCTGGCATGGAGTTTGCTGATCAAGTCGGGCAAACATCGTTGGCTTAACCCGATAACTGAAAGGATCTATCATGAAAAAAATCATTTCCATACTGAGTATCGTGATGTTCGGTCTGAGCCTGTCTGCCTGCAACACGATGAAAGGCTTCGGCAAGGATGTGGAACGCGGCGGTGAGAAGGTGCAGGGCGCTGCGGACAACTCGAAGAAATAAGCGCTTGCAAGTCATATGCGGCACGGTGTACTGCACCGGGCCGCATTTCTTTATGGGCAGACGTTTGATATGGGACGCGCGGCCGTCAAAGGTCTTTCAAAAAAATGGACGTCCTCATCCCTGGCGCCGCGAGAGCCCTCAAGCGTAATTCCCTCAAGAACGAATGAGATCCCTAGCGGCGCCAGGGAGGACAGCAATGCAGTCGTGGCAAGCGCAGCGCTTTTTATGACACGCCCTGGACGGCGCTTTTCGGCTGCTCCACCACATCCTCCACGTACAACAGCTTGACCGCGACGATGCCGGTCGCTGTCAATGGCGACGCGAGTATCACGCCGAGCGGTCCGGCCAGCACACCCAGCAGCAGCGTCGTGAAAATCACCAGCGCCGGCGGCAGCGCTACCGCGCGCTGCTCGATCAGCGGCGTCAGCAGGTAATTCTCGGCGGTCTGGATTGCGACATACAACAGCAGCACATAGAAGGCGAGCAGCGGATCGAGGTTGAAGGCGATCAGCAGCGCCGGAACCGCCGCCAGCACCGGCCCGATGTAGGCGATGAATTCCAGCAGGCCGGTAAGGATGCCGAGCGTGAATGCGAGCGGCACGTCGAGCGCCCACAAGCCGATGCTTGCCGCCGTGCCGACCGCTACCATCGTGATCATGCGGCCGACCAGCCAGCGGCGCAGCACCGAGCCGATCTCATCCAGCACTTCATAGGCGCGCGGCCTGCCCTTTCGCGGCAGCAGATGCATGAAGCCGCGCTGGTACAGCCGCGGCTGGGCTGCCAGATAGATGCCGATGAACAGCACCACCGCACCGCCGCCAATGGCGGATACCGTCGAAGTGATCAGGCCGCCGGCGCGGCCCAGCATCTGGAAGTCGAGCCGTAGCCTTGCCAGCTCGCTCACCAGCGGGAGAAACGGCTTGGCCCAGTCGTACTCCAGTATGAGCTTGCGCAGGCGGGCTATGCCGCGCGGCAGGGTTTCCATCAATTGCCCGACCTGCTCGCCCATCGGCGCTGCAAACAGATATACCAGCATGGCCAGCACCAGGACCAGCACGCCGATCGACAGGGCAAGCGCGAACTTCTCGCCCAGCCGTGTATTGA
>JAEZVM010000401.1 GCA_023420795.1 Pseudomonadota bacterium | reverse complement strand
GCGAAGGGTTCATCAAGATCACCGGCGAGGTCGGGACTGGCAAGACCCTGCTGTGCCGGAAATTCATGGCCAGCCTGGACAAGGGATTCGTTACCGCATTCATTCCCAATCCTTTGCTCGAGCCGCGCACCCTAATGCTGGCGCTGGCGGATGAACTGGAAGTGCCGCAGCCGAAGGATGTCGATCAGCACCAGCTGCTGAAGGCGATCAATCATCGCCTGCTGGTGCTGGCGCGCGAGGGCAAGCGCGTGGTGCTGTGCCTCGATGAAGCGCAGGCGATGCCGATCGAGACGCTGGAAGCATTGCGGCTGCTGACCAATCTCGAAACAGAAAAGCGCAAGCTGCTGCAGATCGTGATGTTCGGCCAGCCCGAACTGGACCGGAAGCTGCAGCAGGAAGCGATCCGCCAGCTGAATCAGCGCATCACCTTCCACTATCGTCTGGGGCCGCTGACAAAGGATGACATGGAGTTTTACGTTTCTCACCGCTTGAGCGTCGCCGGTTACGCCGGCAGCCGGCTGTTCAATCGCGGTGCGCTACGGGCGCTGCATGCGGCCACCGGCGGCGTACCGCGGTTGGTCAACATTCTCGCGCACAAGGCGCTGATGCTGGCCTATGGCGAGGGAAAGCAGCTGGTCAAGGCGAGCCATGTGCGCGCTGCCGCCAACGATACCGGCGCGGCACGAAAAGGTGCGTGGCGCTGGGCATGGCTTGGTGCGACGGCTTTAGCGACGATTGGTATCGGTATGGGATGGATGTATCTGCGATGAGCCTGATCAATCAGATGTTGCAGGAGCTGGATGCGCGCCGCTCTGAAGTGACCGGCAAGGACACGTATGGCCAGCAGATCAGGGCTGTGCCCCAGCAGCGCCGCATGCACCCAGCATGGTGGGTCGTGGGGGCGCTGGGCGTCATACTCGTAGCGCTGCTGGCATGGCTGTTGTTGCGCCCTGCGCCGCAAGCGGTGCAGGAACCAGAGCGGTCGCAGCCGTTAAAGCTGGATGTCGATCTGAATGCTCCACCCGCGCAGCGACACCCTGCCACCCCGGTGGAGGCCGGGCCTGCCCTCGCACCGGCCTTGCCGGAGCCCTTGGTCGAAGTGGCTGCGCCTGTGCCGCAGGTGAAGGAAGCGCCTGCATTGCCGGCGCCTGAGTTGACCAGAGCCGCGGCGCCGATCCGGCCGTCCGTGCCGGAGGCAACTCCGCAAGCACAAGAGCCGGCGCGTCCGGTTGCCATCAACAAGCAAGTCAAGGAACTCAGCCCGCAACAGCGCGCCGAGAATGAGTACCGCAAATCGACCCATCTGCTGCAACAAGGGAAAACGAGTGAGGCGGTGGGCAGCCTGGAACAGGCGCTGCAACTCGATCCGCTCCATGCTGGTGCCCGCCAAGCGCTGATTGGTCTATTCCTCGAAGAAAGGCGGCAGGAAGATGCGATGCGCTTGGCGAGAGACGGGCTGGAGCTCGATCCGTCGCAGCCGGGCCTGGCGATGATCCTGGCGCGTCTGCAGCTGGAAAAGGGAGAGTTGCGCACGGCAATCGCAACGCTCGAACGCACGTTGCCGCATGCCGTCGAGCGTTCCGATTACCAGGCTTTCCTCGCAGCGCTCCTGCAACGCGACGAGCGGCACAAGCAGGCGGCCGAGCACTATCTGCTGGCCCTGCAAAAAACGCCGCAAAGCGGCGTGTGGTGGATGGGACTGGGCATTTCACTGCAGGCCGAGCAGCGCACGGCGGAAGCGCAGGAAGCATTCAGGCGCGCCAAATCGACCAACAGCCTCACTCCGGAGTTGCTGGCCTTCGTGGAGGCGCGCCTGTCTCAGCTGCAGCGCTAGAGCATTTTTCCCTGACCGTATCCGGCCAATCTCGCGCCTGCGATGCTCACCGTACATCGCGTACGGTTGCGCTTCTCGGCACAACTTCGGCACGGCTACAGTCAGGCTAAAAAAGCGCTAAGGGTTCAGACGATCTCTTTTGCTGTTGCGCGGTCGAGCCACTTGTCGCGATAGCCGGGCTTGAAGGTCTTGATGCGCTCGACCAGCGCTTGCGGCTCGGATTCCGACAGCAGCAGGGAAGTCTGCTCGGCCTTCAGGAAGCCCTCGGTCACGATATGCTGCAGGAAACCGGTGAGCCCATCATAAAAGCCGTTTACGTTCAAGAGTCCGATCGGCTTGTCATGCATTCCGAGCTGCGACCAGGTGAAGACTTCGAACAGCTCTTCGAGTGTCCCAATCCCGCCCGGCATCGCAACGAAGCCGTCCGATAGCGAAGCCATCATCGCCTTGCGTTCATGCATGTCCTTGACGATGTGCAGCCGTGTCAAGCCGACATGGCCGACTTCCTTGTCCATCAGCGCCTTGGGAATGATGCCGGTCGCTTCGCCGCCCAAACGGAGAACTTCGTCCGCGATCACACCCATCAGGCCGACGTTGCCGCCACCATAGACCAGCGAGATGTTATTGGCAACCATGGCCTTGGCCAAGCCGCGCGCGGCTTCGGCATAGACGGGAGAGGCTCCGACGGCGGAGCCGCAATACAGAGAGAGGGATTTGATCGGGATCAGCGCAAAAAGAGAGAAGTTTAACGCTGTCCGGCTTGGGAGGTGCAATCATCATTCCGGACGGCACGGAGGCCATAGCTGGATTGGCTTGCTCCGCCCGGAATTGAAAGGGAAATTTAGGTGGCTAGGCGAAATCGGCGACCTTATTCCATCAGCTCTTCCTTGGCGCGTTCCACGTCCAGATGCTCCATCGCATCCATCGGTTCACAAGCTGCGGCTTCCTCATAGAGGCGGACCGCATCGTTCATTTTCTTCTTGCCTTCCAGCATGATCATGCCGTCGGCATATTCGATACGCGAGATTGCAGAATGCGGGTTGAGCGCCAGGCCAGCCTTGTAGAACTTGAGGCCTTCCTCCTTCTTTGCGCCGTATGTCAGCCCGCCGATCATTGCACCTACCTTGTCGATGATCTCTGCGTGATAGGCACCAAGTGCAACATGCGCGTCCGCATGCTTGGGGGCGAGCTTGACGGTCATGTCCAGACTGTTCTTGACCTTGGTGCCGATGCCCTGCGACAGTGCCTTGACGACCGAGATGCCTTGCGCATAGCGGCCAAGCGCATAGGCATGCCAGTAAAATGCGGCCGCGTTCTTCGGCTGTTCCTTTTGCTGCTCCTCGCAACGCTCTGCCACTTCTTCAAACAGGGCCAGCTTCTTCTTGTCCGATTTCTCCAGGTAGGTCGCGTAGATGCATGTTGCCTTGTTGGCGACTGCGTAACCGGCCATGCCCTGTTCCAGTCCGAGCTTGGCTGCCTTCTCGAACTCCCCGGCATGGAACGCGATCCACGCATCCATCACCGCCGCGTCCTTTGGAAACGGCTCTGCATCGCCTGCATGCAGGCGCGGCCAGGCTTTTTTCAGGCCCGCGGCAGTATAGGTGTAAGCGTCAGCGGGATAGGGGAATTTGCTCCATGCCATCGGGGTCTCCTGTTATTTAAGTTTTGTCAGATATTCTTCAGCCAGCTTCTGGAACAACAAACGGGTTTCTCCGCGCAGGTAAGGGCCGATCAGCGATAGAACCTGATAGCAGCCGCGAGCGAGCGCATCTGCCATTGATTCATGCTCGGTGTATTTGCGCGGGTTGCGTACATATTCATACGACAGCCAGTAGGTGCCGAGCACCACGATATTGGTTGCGAGCGCATCGATCTCCAGATCGGTGGCCTCCATTGCCTCGTCTGCGCGCAAACCGATGCACAACTGCTGCGCGACCTTGGTCTTGTGCGCGAGGATCTGCTTGAAATGCAGTTCCAGCTTGCGGTTGCGCGAGAGCAGGTCGCTCAGATCGCGATAAAAGAACCGGTAGCGCCAGACCAGTTCGAACATCAGGTGCAGGTACAGCCAGACGTCCTCGATATTCGGGCGGCGGTCCGCCGGAACTGCGAGCATGCGCCCGATCTCGGCTTCGAACTGTGCGAACAGAGAATTGACGATGTCGTCCTTATTGCGGAAGTGGTAATAGAGATTGCCGGGTGAAATATTCATTTCTTCGGCGATCACCGTCGTGGTGATGTTCGGTTCGCCGAACTCGTTGAACAGCCGGAGCGACAGTTCGAGAATCCGCTCGCGCGTACGTCGAGGGGCTTTGTGTTGCATGCTAGCTGCCTCCCATTTTCATTTTGGTCTGTTGCTAGCATAACATTGATAAAACGATCCACAAACGACCTGCATCATGAGCCAGCCGCTATCTTCAGGTGACGTTCCAGGCTGTCGAGAACCTGGGACAAGCTCGCCAGGCCGAAGCGATCTTCCATGTCGGCTGCGGGATGTCTTACTAGCGTCAGGCTGCTGTCGCGCAGCACCGGAAGCTTCAAGCGCAGGCCGTGGCGCTCGAGCACCGGACCGATTTCATTGCGACGCTGCCACAGCATCATGCGCGTGTTCTGGTAAGCGCTTTCGCACATGCGCCGCCGACTGTTGTAACTGAACAGGTTCGTGAAGAACATGTCCGCATCTTCCTGGCTCGGCTCGATCAGCAGGATGTCACTTCCCGGGTAGGTGACTGCGTAGTTCGACATGCCGATTTCAACGCGCGAGTGAATGATGGAGCGCAGCGTCTGCGATAGCACAGCCAGCAGTCCGCCCTGCGCAAGCTTGCCCGGAGCGTGCCGCGAACGCGCGTTGTACGGAACGATCGGATTCAGGCAGAACAGAAGGTTGGCGCCGTCATCCAGCGCAACGGAGGCATGCAGCGTCTTCCGCAAGACGCCGTCCACGTAATAGCGACCATTGATTTCTACCGGAGGGAAGAGTCCCGGCACTGCGGCACTCGCTTGCGCCGCTTTCGATATCGGCACACTATCGAAGCCGGTTTCGCCGAACCGGACCGATTCTCCCGTATCCAGATCGGTGGCGACGATAATCAGACGCCGTTTCAGGGTGCGGAAGTCGTTGCTCATTCCTGGTGCGGAAAAAGCGCGTTCCATGAATTCATGGATGCCGGCACCGGACAGCAATCCGGTTGGCAGGGCGCCTTTCAGGCGTTCAAGCGAATTCGCGACACTCGCCTTGCCGCGCCGCCGGACGTAGTGGATCAGACCGCTTGCGAGCAATATGGGGAAGGCCGCGCCGCGTATGCTGAATTCTTCCCAGGCGGGGCGGAGCAGCGTTTCCGGTTTGAACAAGGCTGTATCGTCGTCGCCTGCATCACTCTCGACAAACATGCGGCACATCTCATGAGCAGTGATGCCATTGGCGAGTCCTGCTGCAATGATGCCGCCCGCGCTGATGCCTACGTAGATATCGGCTGCATTCAGATCCAAGCCTTCGATCGATTCTTCCAGGGCGGCAAGCGCGCCGATTTCATACACTGCACCAAGCGGCCCGCCCCCCGCCAGCGCAAGGCCGATGCGCGGTGCGGCTAGTTTTGAGGAACGCTTGGAGGAAGATTGGCTGGAAGCTGTCTTCGGAATGCGCTTGGAAGTCATGAGCCTGGGAATGCAGCGTTACGGCGGGATGGAGAGGCAACTGCGGCTGCAATTGCCATCTGTGAATCTGCGGCGCATGCCGGCTCCGCAGATCGCTGCGCCCAGCCATGCGCTCTCTTGTGCGTTGAGAGCATGGCCGGACATTTGTGCTTACTTGGCTGTGGCTTTCCTTGACGGAGCCTTTGCTGCAGTCTTCTTTGCGGCAGTCTTTGTCGCGGTTTTCTTCGCTGCGGGCTTTGCGCTCGCTCTCGAAGCAGTCGTTTTCTTGCCGGACATTGTAGAGACCGCCTTGCTCAATTCCTCTACGCGCTTGGTCAGGGTCTGAATGTCCTTCTGCGTCGGCACTCCCAGGCTCTTCAGCGAACGCGATACGCGATCTTCGAACACCTGTTCGAGCTTGTCCCAGGAACCGGAAGCCTGCTTGCTGACGCTTTCAGCCATCTTCGCAACCGTGTCGGTAACATCGGACACTTTGCCGTTGGCGAGTTTCTGCGTGCGCTTTTGCAGTTCGGTGCCTTCCTTCACCAGCTTGGCAAATACCTTGCCGCCTTCCTCCTGTGCCTTGGCAAAGGCGCCGAGTCCTGCCTGCCAGATCTGCTGCGCCGATGTGCGTACGGCTTCGGCCAGTTGGGTGTCATCCGATTTGGCCAGTGCCTTCAGTTTTTTTACCATCGTGCTCTCCATTCATTGATTTACTTAAAACGTCAGACCTGCCGACGCGCTATTTAATAGATGCAGTTTAGGCAGCAAAAGTAGAGATCGCATTCTAAAGCCATAGAGCGCAGGTTCTAAACGGGAACTCCAAATTGCTCGCGCCTTGCACTAGCGAGGCGAGGGCCTGCAGCGATTGTGAATCATGACATTACAAGGGAGGGGACATGCAGTATTTCATCACGGGAGCAACAGGTTTCATCGGAAAGCGGCTGGTTAAAAAACTGCTGGCACGCAAAGGCAGCATCGTGCATTTCCTGATTCGGGAAGAGAGCAGGGATAAGATTCCGGCATTGCTCGAATACTGGGATGCCACCACGTCACGTGCTGTCCCTGTGTACGGCGATCTGCGCGCAAGCGGACTGGGCGTGTCGAAGGAAGATATGCAGGCGCTTGCGAAGAATATCGATCATTTCTTTCACCTTGCTGCCATCTATGACCTGAAGGCAGGCGCGCAAGAACAGATGGCTGTGAACATCGAAGGAACGCGCAACGCCGTAGTCTTTGCGAACGAGATTGGCGCGGGATGCCTGCATCATGTCAGTTCGATTGCTGCGGCAGGACTGTTCGAGGGTATTTTCCGTGAAGACATGTTTGAGGAGGCGGAGAATCTCGACCATCCGTATTTCGCGTCCAAGCATGAATCGGAAAAAATCGTCCGCAATGAATGCAAGGGCGCGTTCCGCATATATCGACCGGGCATGGTGATAGGCGATTCCAGGACCGGCGAAATGGACAAGATCGACGGCCCCTACTACTTCTTCAAGCTGATTCAGCGCGTTCGCCGGCTGCTGCCGCCGTGGGTGCCGATCATCGGCCTCGAGGGAGGGAGGATAAATATCGTGCCGGTAGATTATGTCGTGGATGCAATGGACTACATCGCCCATCGGCCCGGGCTGGATGGCAAGTGCTATCACCTGACCGACCCGGAACCCATGCGGGTCGGAGATGTGCTTAATACCTTCGCGCGGGCGGCGCATGCGCCCACCATAGGCGTGCGCGTCAATGCGGCATTGCTGGGCTTCGTCCCCAAATCTCTCTCGAAGGGGCTGATGTCGCTGACGCCGGTACGCCGCATACGTTCCGCCGTGATGAGCGATCTCGACCTGCCGGACGATATGCTGCAGTTCATAAACTATCCGACACGCTTCGACAATCGCGATGCTGCTGCCGTTCTCAGGGGAAGCGGCATCAGCTGCCCGCGGCTGGAGGATTATGCGTACCGCATCTGGGATTACTGGGAGCGCCATCTCGACCCGGATCTGGCCATCGATCGCACCCTGCGGGGCCAGGTTGCGGGGAAAGTCGTATTGGTGACCGGCGGGTCATCCGGCATCGGTCTGGCGGCTGCCCACAAGCTTGCCGAGGCCGGCGCGGTCACAATCATCTGTGGACGCGATAAGGGCAAGCTGGAGAGCGCGAAAAGAGAAATCAATGACCGCGGATTCGATGTGATTACTTATGCGGTTGATGTGGCTGACATGGAAGACTGCGACCGCTTCGTGCGGCTGCTGGTCGAGAATCACGGCGGTGTTGATGTGCTCGTCAATAATGCCGGACGTTCCATCCGACGCGGCGTCGAATCGAGCTATGATCGCTTCCACGACTTCGAACGCACGATGCAGCTGAATTACTTCGGCGCGCTGCGCCTGACCATGGGGCTGCTGCCGAAGATGGTGGAACGGAAATCGGGACACGTCATCAATATCTCTTCGATTGGCGTGCTGACCAATGCGCCGCGTTTCTCTGCCTATGTCGCGTCGAAGGCTGCGCTGGATGCGTGGACACGATGCGCCGCCTCTGAATTCGCCGACATGAACATCAAGTTCACGACGATTAACATGCCGCTGGTGCGCACACCGATGATTGCACCGACCGAGATCTATCGAAATGTGCCGACGCTGTCGCCGGAAGACGCGGCCGACTTGATCGCCCAGGCCATTGTTCACAAGCCGGTACGCATTGCGACCCGGCTCGGCATTCTTGGCCAAGTGCTGCATGCGCTGATGCCGCGCGTTTCGCAAATCATCATGAATACCAGCTTCCGCATGTTCCCCGACTCGGATGCCGCCAGAAGCGGCGAAGAGAGGAAGGTTCCTCAGATGAGCGCGGATCAGAAGGCGCTGCAGCAGCTGCTGAAGGGTGTGCATTTCTAAGGAGGGCGTCCCGCGGTGCACAAACCATCGAGCCGCGCTAACTGACTGAACCGATTTGCCGAAGAGGCGGCTGGCTTGCCGCACTCTTTCGCGCCTTTATAGGAGTATGCGCGGAGACGCTACGTATCTCACGGATGACCTGCGCCTGGATCACAGGATCAAGCGCCAGCGCGACATGCCCAATCGCATGGAATTCAAGGTTCTTTGCGCCCGCGAGATGCGATGAAGTTTGCGGAGAAATGATGTTGTCGTGATGCGAGTATATCGAGACGATAAGCCGATAAATCTCGTCAGTCTCGCTGGTTGCCAGTTCACGCAGCCATTCGCTCGCAATCCCTTCCTGTTCCGTTACGGTCCAGCGCATTTGCTCGGTATTCAGTCCGATGCCAAAATGTGCCAGACCAGTGCCATGATGCGGCGTGCCGAGAGTGATGACTTTCGCGACGTGGCTGCTTCCGCAAGCACGAAGATAAGCGCGTGCCGCCAGGCCACCCATGCTGTGCCCGATCAGGATGACCTTGTTGTGCCCGGTTTCCCTGCACATTCTCTGTATTGCTCGTTGAATGACCGGGGCGTATTCGTCAATGCCGCCGATGATGGGTTCCATGTCGATCGCGTAATGCGTGATGTTTGCCTTCGACAAGACCTTGCTCATCGGATGCCAGTAACCGCTATTGCATCCGTAACCGTGGATCAGCAATACCGGCAATCCGTCCGGTTGCGATGCTAGCCGCCGGGAAAAGGCATGCAACGGCATGGTCCATGAGGAGCTGAGCATGGTTGCCTTGAATTCGCTCGCGAACAGGCGACAGGCAGACCACCAGCCGATACGATAGTGTTCGGGTGTTTCACTGCGAAAGCGCCATGCGAGGATGAAGTTGTTCACGGTGATAATGGCGCGCAAAAGCAGAACCGTGCCAAGCCCAAGTCCGATGGCGACGGCGTAATTCAGCTGGAAAAGCTTCGTCAGAAGGAGCGATATTCCGACGGCGATAAATAACTGAAGCAGCAGCAGTATTCGGGTAATGCGCGCAATCATGCTTTATGTGGCAACGGGCCTGGGCGCCTCCTTGCCGGTCAGATGGGTTGCCAAGGAGCTTGCCAGCTTAGCTGAGATGCCATAGATGGACAACTGTGGATTGGCGCCAATGGAAGTCGGAAACAGCGAACCATCATGCACCGACAGGTTGTCTAGGCCGTGATAGCGGCCATTCGACGATACAACCCCGAGCTTGAGGTCATCCGACATCGTGCATCCTCCCATTACATGCGCCGACACCACGCGCGCAAGCAGCGGCTTGTAGGGGAGCGCATTGATGGCCCTGCGCGCCGTGTCCCAGTCGCTGTAGCCGCCGGCGACTTCATGCACCGGATAAACGGCTTTTGCGCCGGCGGCAAACTGGATTTCTGCCATTGTCAGCAGAGCCCTTCTCACTCCATCCCAGACAAAATCGGAGATCGGATAATCGAGCACCGGCGATCCGTCTTCTTTCAGTTGTACCGTGCCCCCGACCGAGTCGGCATTGAAGCCGTC
>JAEZVM010000385.1 GCA_023420795.1 Pseudomonadota bacterium | reverse complement strand
GCACCGGATAGGCAGTCGCCTTCATCGACACGCCGAGGCCAGCGATGATGTTGGTGCCGTGACCGGTGGTCGATGCTTCCGCAATGTGACGTACCGGCTTGAATTCGGTGCCGGTGTAGTACTCGGTGATGTACACCATCAGGCCAGTCAGCACGATGCCGACCACAGCCGAACCCATCATCGGCATGCGCATTGGTTCCGGCATGATTTGCCAGGTTACGATCGCAAAACCGATCAGCGACAGCCCTGCGGCCCACCACAGTCCGGTGTATAGCGCGGACATGATTTTCTTGCCGGGCTTGGCCTTGACCATCGAGCAGCCGACGATCGAAGCGAGGATCGATACGCCACCGAGCAGCAGCGGGTACAGGATTGCCTCGGTTTCCGCGCCCTTCACCATGAGCGCGCCGAGCAGCATGGTCGCAATCAGCGTTACCACGTAGGTCTCGAACAGGTCAGCCGCCATGCCTGCGCAGTCACCGACGTTGTCGCCAACGTTGTCCGCGATAACCGCAGGATTGCGCGGATCGTCTTCGGGAATGCCTGCTTCCACCTTGCCGACCAGATCGGCACCAACGTCGGCGCCCTTGGTGAAGATGCCGCCGCCGAGACGTGCGAAGATCGAGATCAGCGATGCGCCGAAGCCGAGGCCAATCAGTGGCTTGATCACATCATGCGGCGAAGCGGTCCCGTTGCCGCCCTGCGCATTCAGCAGCCAGTAAAACAGTGCAACGCCGAGCAGACCGAGGCCGACCACCAGCATGCCTGTGATTGCGCCGCCCTTGAATGCGACGTTGAGCGCTTCGTTCATGCCCTTGGTCGCAGCCTGCGCGGTGCGGACATTGGCCCGCACCGATACGTTCATGCCAATGAAACCGCAGGCACCGGAGAGGACCGCACCGATCAGGAAGCCCAATGCGGTGTTCAGGCCAAGCCCAGGAAGAATCGCTATCACGACAAACAAGATTGCGCCGACGATGCCGATCGTGCGGTATTGGCGCGCGAGATAAGCTGCGGCCCCCTGCTGGATGGCAGCCGCAATTTCCTGCATGCGGGCATTGCCGGGCGCCTGCTTCAGAATCCAGCTACGGGAAATTAATCCGTAGATCACGGCGACCACGCCGCATGCTACGGCAAACCATAAAGCTGCTGCCATATTGATTCCTCCATGATGTTCACGACAAAGTTCAAACAACCACGACATCCGGAGGACAGCGAGGGCATACGTCCCGTACTGCATGGGAGGCGCATGCTTTCGTTGTCCTGCGAGCACTGCGTACTGCAAAACTTTTCCCACCGTCACGGATGCGCTTCACATCGATGGCGGCGTGTACACCAATACTGAAGAAATACGTTCTTTCTATTCTTACATACCCGCTTTTGGTTTAGGGTAATCAGGCAATCGCCCTGTTCTGATTCTTTGATTTGGATTAGGGCGCATCATTAACCGTCCCTGAAACAAAAAAGCGGACGCTAGGTCCGCTTTTCTTTATTCCGACAATGCCGCAAAGGCTTTGTCCCTGATCGTCTCGACCGGGCCGACGCCTTCGATCTTGCGATATTTCGGGGCGCCCGGCTGACCGGATGCCGCCCATTTGTTGTAGTAACCAACCAGCACTTCGGTCTGATCGTGATAGACAGCCAAGCGCTTCTTCACGGTTTCTTCCTTGTCGTCGTCGCGCTGAACCAGATCTTCGCCAGTAACGTCGTCCTTGCCGGCCACTTTCGGCGGATTGAATTTAACGTGGTAAGTCCGGCCGGACGGTTGGTGCACGCGACGGCCGCTCATGCGCTCGATGATCGCCTCATCCGGCACGTCGATTTCGAGCACATAGTCGATCGCGACGCCGGCTTCCTTCATCGCATCCGCCTGCGGGATGGTGCGCGGGAATCCGTCGAACAGGTAGCCGTTGGCGCAATCCGGCTGCTTCAGGCGATCCTTGACCAGGCCGATGATGATGTCATCCGAGACCAGTCCGCCCGCGTCCATCACCTTCTTGGCTTCCATGCCGAGCGGCGTGCCGGCCTTGACCGCGGCGCGCAGCATGTCGCCAGTGGAAATCTGCGGGATATTGAATTTCTCTTTGATGTAATTGGCTTGCGTGCCTTTGCCGGCACCAGGCGCTCCTAACAGGATGAGGCGCATGAGATCTTCCTAGACTGGTTTTAAATTCTTTTCGCGGTGACGGGATCAATGTATCCCAAAGACCTGCTTTTTATCACACTAACATTGCATGAAACTTACCACAGAATCCCGCCAACTCCGATGCCCCGGGCGCGGATTCTTGCAATTTTCACTGTCCGAAGTGCTTGCGCACGCGCGCCAGATCCTCGGGTGTATCGACGCCGGCGACCGGCACTTCGTCGGTTACATGGACCGCAATCGGGAAGCCATGCCACAGAACCCGCAACTGTTCCAGCGCCTCGATCTGCTCCAGCGGCGACATTTCCAGCGTGGGATAGGCCTGGAGAAAAGCGTTGCTGTAGGCATAAAGCCCGATATGGCGCAGCGGGCGATAACCGGGCGGAACCGCGTCCTTCGACTGCGCAAAGGCGTCCCGGTGCCATGGAATCGTGGCGCGCGAAAAATAGAGCGCTCTGCCCGCCTTGTCCAGCACGACCTTGACCACGTTGGGATTGAAGATTTCGCCCACATCCGCAATCGGGTGCGCAGCGGTTGCCATCGGCACGTTCGCGTCGATCAGCCTGGCGGTGGCGCCGATCAGCACTGGCGAAATCAGCGGCTCGTCCCCCTGCACGTTGACAATGACATCATTCGCAGCCAGCCCCATTGCGGCGGCAACTTCGGCAATGCGGTCGGTGCCGGACGGATGATCCGCGCGCGTCATATGAACGACCACGCCATGTTCGCGGCAAGCCGCTACGATGTCCGCATGGTCGGTGGCGACCGCCACTTGCGCGGCGCCGGACTGCGCTGCACGCTCGGCGACGCGAACCACCATCGGTTTGCCGCCCAGATCAGCGAGCGGCTTGTTGGGAAGGCGGGTCGATGCCAGGCGGGCAGGAATGATGACGGTGAATGACATGCCGAAGGACTGCGTTGCTTGGTTGAGATCCGGCCGGACTTAGCTTGCGGAAGGTGCCGCGTTCAGGTCGCGCGCTTCCTCGGCCCACATGATCGGGATGCCGTCGCGGATCGGGTAGGCCAGCTTGTCCGGCTTGCAGATCAGTTCCTGCGCGTTCTTATCGTATTCAAGCGGTCCCTTGCAGATCGGGCAAACCAGGATATCAAGCAGTCGGGCGTCCACGACATTTCTCCACAATTCGTTCAGCCAGCGCGGAATCGATGCGCGCTGTCACAGGTACGACCCAGATGCGCGGGTCGTCTTTGATTTCATCGAGTTGCCGACATTTTACTGCATCCTTCTCGGTGATCAGAATGATATCTGCCTGCATGCGCGCAAATGGATTGACGGCAAAATCATAATGATCGGGCAAGGGCATCTCCTCGATCGTCAGCCCAGCGCCGCGCAGCATCCCAAAAAAGCGCGCGGGATTGCCGATGCCGGCGGCGGCGACAATGCGTTTTGCGCGCAACGCATTTAGCGCCATCGTTTGCGAACGGTCGGTCAACCGTTCGGCCACCTCGCCGACCAGTTGCATGCGGATTGCCTGCGAAGGAATTCCGGCCGGCAGTCGCGCTCCATTTATCACGGTAAAGTCACGCGGCCGCGATGCTGGTTCGCGTAGCGGGCCTGCGGGCAGCATCCAGCCATTACCATTGCCGCGCTCGTCGCACAATACGATTTCCACATCGCGCTGTAGTGCATAGTGCTGCAGGCCATCGTCGGAAACGATCAGATCGACTTCCGGGTACGTCGCCAGCAATGCCTGCGCCGCCGCCACACGACCGCGCCCGACCATGACCGGGCATTGCGCGCGATGCGCTATCAGGGCCGGCTCATCACCTACGCTGGACGGCAACGATTCTGCGGTCACTTCGACCGGCCGCTCGTTCTGAACGCCGTAACCGCGTGAGATTACGCCCGGAGTAAAGCCGGCGCGTCGCAATTCTTCAACCAGCCAGATGGTCAGCGGGGTCTTGCCGGTGCCGCCGACGAAGATGTTGCCGACCACGACCACGGGCACCGGCAGACGGGTGCTGCGCAGCACGCCGGTGCGGTACAGCAGGCGCCGCAGCGTGCTCAACAGGCGGAACAGCAAGGAAAGCGGCCACAGGCCGCAGGCAAGCAGGCCGCGCCGCTGCCAAGCGCGCGTCAGCACTGCTTCGGCGCTACGCGTCATTTACTGCCGCTGGTCTGTGCGGCAAAAGTGACCTTTTCGAATCCAGCCAGACGCGCCGCTTCCAGCACATTGATGACGGACTGATGGGCGGCGGTAGCGTCAGCGTTAATGATAACGACCGGGTCTTTGCGCGACTGGCCGCGCGCGTTCGATGCGTTTTTCAGCTCGTCCGCCAGGCTGGCGGCATCGCGTGCGGACACCTGAGTATTGTCGATCGCGTAACGGCCTTGAGCATCGACGCCGACATTGATTTCCAGCGGCTGTTCGATTGCCTTTTCGGCGTCCGCGGTCGGCAGCGTGATTTGCAGTGCGGTGAACTTGCTGTATGTGGTGATGACCATCAGGAAGATCAGGATCACCAACAAGACGTCGATGAACGGAATCAGAT
>JAEZVM010000360.1 GCA_023420795.1 Pseudomonadota bacterium | reverse complement strand
GTCTGGTACTTGCGCGAGGCGGGAGAGAGCTTGTTGTAGTACTGGATTTCCTGATGTCCGAACACCTGCAGGCGGCCGGGGTGAATCAGGTTCAGGTGGCCGACCTGGTCGGCGGCGGAAGTGGCATCGCCCGAGATTCGTCTTTCACCGCCGGGAAAGCCTGCAAACCATCCGAGCTGCAAGGATTCCCGGGTGTCGTCGTACAGCTGCTGGATCGTCAGGTGCGTGGAAGCCGGCATGATGCAGTCGCGCTAGTTACACATGCACGCTCGGTTGCCACGCGAGGATGCGCGCATGGACCGATGCTGCGTCCGGATCGGTCGCGAGTTCGCTGCGGAATCTCTCATCCGAAAACATTTCCGCGATCTCGGACAGGATTTCGAGATGCTGCTGCGTCACATGATCGGGAATCAAGAGGAAAACCAACAGCTTCACCGGCTGGCCGTCCGGCGACTCGAACGGGATCGGATCCTTCAGCCGGACAAATGCCGCAAGCGGCGCTTTCAAACCCTTGATGCGGCCATGCGGCACGGCGACCCCGTGCCCCAGTCCGGTCGAGCCGAGGCGTTCGCGTGCAAACAGATTGTCCGACACAACCGAGCGGGCGATGCCGCAGTTGTTTTCAAAGATTAATCCGGCCTGTTCGAAAGCGCGCTTCTTGCTCGACACTTCGAGATCGAGAACGACATTATCGGCTGACAGGATTTTTGCGAGACTTGTCATGACACAAAGCGTTATGTTGCAACGCACAAAGTGGGTTTTCGAGACGCATTATAGGCATCTTTGTGGAATGCGCAATGCGAAGCATATGGTGATGATCGGAAACAGCATTGATCGGGAGCAGGGGCGCGATATTAGGACGTTAATAATTGTCAGAAGAGACTGTGGCGTGTATCGAGAAATGCCGGCATAACGCAGCTTCAACGCGCAAAATGCTCCGATCAATATTATTTCTTGCTGTTTTGCCTGTAGCAATGCGTGGTGGCCTCACTGACGGGCATTGCGCAAATTCGAAGGCCTTTGCCCGGTCGTGAAATTACTGCGCCAGGGATTGATGTCCAATCCGCCGCGCCGCGTATAGCGGGCATATACCGACAGCTTCTGCGGCCGGCATTGGCGCAGGACATCCATGAAAATCCGTTCCACACACTGCTCGTGGAATTCATTATGGTTGCGAAAGCCGATCAGATACTGCAGCAGCCGTTCCTGATCGATTTGCGCGCCGACATAGCGGATCTGCACGCTGCCCCAGTCGGGCTGGCCGGTGACAAGGCAATTCGACTTGAGCAGATGCGAAACCAGCGTTTCCTCGACCATCGCCTCTTCGTGATTGGCCTTCAGCAGCGAGGGATCGGGCGTATAGGCATCGACGTCGATGTCGAGCCGGTCAAGCAGCAGCCCTTCCAGTTCGCCCATTCGCAGCTCCGAAAACGCATCCGGCAGCGTCAGCTTCACCTGTACCGGTGCGCCGAAGCCGGCCGACAGGTCTGCGCGCAGGAGGTCGGCCATCGCTTCCGGTGTTGCGAGTCGGGTCTGGTTGAAGGAATTCAGATACAGCTTGAACGACTTCGATTCGATGATGTTCGGCGAGTCGGCGGGAACGGTGAACGTGGCGATCGCGACTTGCGGTTTGCCGCGCAGGTTCAGCCACGACAGTTCGTAGGCATTCCAGATATCGATGCCGAAGAACGGCAGCGTGCCGGCAATGCCGATTTCCTCGCGCTTCTGCTCGCGCGGAATCGGAAACAGCAGGGACGGAGCGTATTCGGCCTGGTAGGCGGTAGGTTTGCCGAGAGGTGAAGCTTCCGGCAGGTTGGGGGTGGTCATAAGCAGAGAGATTTCAATGGATCGGGCATGGTTGCCGATACCTATGACAACGGGCGAACCCGGCAGTTCGCCCGCATGAAGAACTACAGGAACAGCTTGTAGGCCGGGTTGTCGCTTTCATCCCAGTGGCGATAACCGAGCGTAGCGAGGAATTCGCGGAATGCCTTCATTTCCTTCTTCGGCACCTGCAGGCCGACCAGAATGCGTCCGACGTCGCCGCCCTGATTCCGATAATGGAAGAGGCTGATGTTCCAGTTCGGCGCCATGCTGTCGAGGAAGCGCATCAGCGCGCCGGGGCGTTCCGGGAACTCAAAGCGGTACAGCAGTTCATCCTGCGCAAGCGGGCTCTTGCCGCCGACCAGATGGCGAATGTGCTGCTTGGCCAGCTCGTCGTGCGTCAGGTCGATCGACTTGAACCCGTGCTTCTCGAAATTCTTCGTGATCTTGCCTGGCTCGTCGCGGCTGGAAATCTGTAGGCCGACGAACACATGCGCCTCTTTTTCGCCGTTGATGCGATAGGCGAATTCTGTCACGTTGCGCTGGCCGGTCAGTTCGCAGAAACGCTTGAAGCTGCCGCGCTCTTCCGGAATCGTCACCGCCAGCACCGCCTCACGCGCCTCGCCCACTTCCGCGCGTTCGGCGACGAAGCGTAGGCGGTCGAAGTTCATGTTGGCGCCGCAGGCAACCGTCACCAGCACCTCGTCCTTCAGCGGCTTCTTCGCTGTCTTTGCGCGTTCGATGTATTCCTTGGCGCCGGCCACTGCCAGCGCGCCCGCCGGTTCGAGAATGCTGCGGGTGTCCTGGAAGACGTCCTTGATGGCTGCGCATACCGCATCGGTATCGACGACGATGACTTCATCCACGCACATCTTCGCCAGACGGAAGGTCTCCTCGCCAACCAGCTTGACCGCGGTGCCATCGGAGAACAGCCCAACGTCCGGCAGGGTGACGCGCCGGCCGGCCTTGAGGCTGCGTGCCATCGCGTCGGAGTCGGTGGTCTGCACACCGATGATCTTGATCTCCGGCCGGATCGCCTTGATGTAAGCGCCCACGCCGGCAATCAGACCACCGCCGCCGATGGCGACGAAAATCGCGTGGATAGGACCTGGCCGTTGGCGCAGAATCTCCATCGCGATCGTACCCTGGCCGGCGATCACGTCCGGGTCGTCGAACGGGTGAACGAAGGTGAGTTTGTGCTTTTTCTCCAGCGTGAGCGCATGGTTGTAGGCGTCGGTGTAGGAATCGCCGAACAGCACCACTTCACCGCCGCGCGCCTTGACGGCTTCGATCTTCACCGGCGGCGTGGTGGTCGGCATCACGATGACAGCGCGGCAGCCGAGCTTTGCCGCAGACAGGGCCACACCTTGCGCATGGTTGCCGGCGGAAGCGCAGATGACGCCATGCTTCAACTGGGCCGGCGTCAGGTGCGCCATCTTGTTATACGCACCGCGCAGCTTGAAACTGAACACGCTCTGCACATCTTCGCGCTTCAGGTAAATCCGGTTGCCGGTTCGTTCAGACAGTGTTGGTGCAAATTCGAGCGGGGATTCAACGGCTACGTCATAGACGCGAGCGGTCAGTATTCTTTTCAGATAATCGATAGTCATGAGCAGTGATGTCGTATGCGTGCGCCAACCGAGCGGCATTCTGGTGAGCGGGTCATTATAATGGACGCCCCTGATCAAGCCTCAATGCTCTGTCGTGCCTGAATGCGCGGCGCGAGCCTGGCGCACCAATTCAACCGATGATCGAATCCGCAATCCATTGGCTCCTCGGCATTCTCGCGCTTCCCGATGTGGGATTGACATCGGTTTTCCTGATCAGCCTGATTTCCGCGACCTTGCTGCCGCTCGGCTCCGAGCCGGCGGTGTTCGCCGTGGTCAAGGCCAACGGCATGCTGTTCTGGCCCGCGATCGCCGTCGCGACGATCGGCAATACGCTGGGTGGAGTCATCGATTACTGGATGGGCTATGGCGCCAAGCAGGTTTTTGCGAAGGAGCGCGAAACACGCTGGTTCGGTTGGCTGCAGCGCTATGGCGCGAAAACCATGCTGCTGTCCTGGCTGCCGGCCATTGGTGATCCGTTATGCACCCTGGCTGGCTGGCTGAAATTGCCATTCTGGCCATGCGTACTCTATATGGCGATCGGCAAATTCCTGCGCTACGTGACGATGACCAGCCTGCTGTTATATGTGCCCAACGGATTCTGGCGACAATTAGGCAGCTTGTTCTAAAACGTTCCGGCTTTTTCGCTGCATCAGGAGGTGATTTGGCCGCATTTAGTGTAAGGCTGTTGCCGCTTGATGCAACTCAATAAGTTAGAATGCTTCTTTAGGGTCAGTCCGACGATATTTTTGATGAACGCCCCAGCACAACTCCAAGCCCTTCTCTCCGATGCACCCAGCGGCGCAGCCCCGACGCGCTTGCGCGAAATCCCCTACAACTACACCTCGTTTTCCGATCGCGAAATCGTGATTCGACTGCTGGGCGAGGAATCGTGGCGCATTCTGGATGAGCTGCGCGGCGAGCGCCAGACCGGCCGTTCCGCGCGCATGCTGTATGAAGTGCTGGGCGATGTCTGGGTAGTGCGACGCAATCCCTATCTTCAGGACGACATGCTCGACAATCCGAAGCGTCGCCAGGATCTGATCGATGCGCTTAACCATCGCCTGACGGAAGTGGAAAAGCGCCGCACCAGCACCGACCTGGCGGATGTGGGCGACCCGCAGGCGAAGCGCCGCAGCGCCAACGTCGAACTGCTGGTGAAGGCGGCACGAAAGGCAGTTGCGGAGTTCGGCGAAGAGTTCCGCAAGACCTATGATCTGCGCAAGCGCGCGACCAAGGTGCTGGGCCGCTACACCGCGAAGGACAACATCAAGTTCGACGGACTGTCGCGCGTATCGCATGTAACTGACGCGACCGACTGGCGCGTCGAATACCCGTTCGTCGTACTCACGCCCGACGGTGAAGACGAAATGGCCGGCTTGGTAAAGGCCTGCATCGAACTCGGCCTGACCATCATCCCGCGCGGTGGCGGCACCGGCTATACCGGCGGGGCGATTCCGCTGACGCCGCTGTCGGCCGTCATCAATACCGAGAAGCTTGAACAGCTCGGCGCGGTGGAAATGACGACGCTGCCCGGCGTCGATCGGCCGTACGCGACCATTTACACCGGTGCCGGTGTGGTGACCAAACGCGTGTCGGACGCGGCCGAAAAGGCGGGCTTCGTGTTCGCTGTCGATCCGACTTCGGCGGAAGCATCCTGCATCGGCGGCAATATCGCGATGAATGCCGGCGG
>JAEZVM010000292.1 GCA_023420795.1 Pseudomonadota bacterium | reverse complement strand
TCTTCCACATCGGCGGGCGTAAGTCGATACGACGCGAGCTTGTCACGGTTGAGCCAGATGCGCATCGCATACTTGCGCTCGCCGCCAATCCGCACGTCGGCCGCGCCCGGCAGCAATTGCAGGCGCGGCTTGACGATGCGATTGGCGATGTCGGAGAGATCCAGTTGCGACATGTTGTCGCTGGAGAAGGACAGCCAGATGATCGGATTGGCGTCAGCCTCGACCTTGGCAATCACCGGCTCGTCGATCGTGTCCGGCAGCCGGGCGCGCACGCGCGACACCCGGTCGCGCACATCGTTGGCGCCGGAATCCGGGTCCTTGTCGAGACGGAAGCGCACCGTGATCTGGCTCTGCTCGGAGCGCGAGATCGAGGTCAGCACGTCGATGCCGTCGATGCCGGCGATCGAATCCTCCATCGGCTTGGTCACCTGCGATTCGACGATCTCGGCGCTGGCGCCGGGATAGTTGGTCTGTACGGTGACCACCGGCTCGTCTATCTTTGGATATTCGCGCACCGCCAGCCGGTCGTACGAGACCAGGCCGATCAGCACGATGATCAGCGACATCACCGTCGCGAACACCGGACGGCGGATGCAAATGTCGGACAAGACCATGCCGTGCTCCGCTTAGCTCTTGGTGGCAGGCGCGCTCACCAGCTGCGCGCCCTGGTCGCCGCCCTGCGCGATGCGCACCGGCGTGCCGTCCTTCGACAGCCGGATCTGGCCGGCGGTGACGACCACATCATTCAATGCCAGCCCCTGCGTGATCTCGACCTTGGCCGCGCGGCGCAGGCCGGTTTTCACTTCCGTCCGGACCGCATTGCCGTCCACGATCTTCCAGACCGTGACCTTGCCGCCTTGCGGCACGATCGATTCCTCCGGTACCACCAGTGCGTTCTCCCGCTCGGCCAGTATCAGTCTGACACGCGCAAACATCCCCGGTTTCAGCCGGCCTTCCGGATTATCGATGCGGCCGCGCAGCAATGCGGATCGACCGGAGCTGTCGACTTGCGGATCGACCGCATCCACCTTCGCGCGGAACGGCTTGCCCGGCAATGCATCCACCAGCACCTCGATCGCCTGCCCCTTATGCACGACATCGGCATATTTTTCCGGCACGCGGAAATCGACCTTGACGCTCGAAATGTCTTCCAGGTTCACCAGGTCGGTGCCGTCCTTCACATAATCGCCGATGCTGACATTGCGAATACCGACGATGCCGGAAAACGGCGCCCGGATCTGCAGCTTGGACAGGCGCGCCTCGGCCAATGCCAGCTTGGCTTCCAGCACATGCACGTTCGCCAGCGATTCGTCGCGGGCGCGGTCCGACATGAATTTTTGCCGTGCGAGATCGGCGGTGCGTTCGTAATTGGCGCGGGCGATGCCAAGCTCGGCTTTTGCCTGCTGCACTTCGGCCTGATTGACGGTGGAATCGAAGGCAATCAGCAATTGCCCCTTCCTGACGTGCTGGCCATCGCCGAAATTAAGTTTGACGATGCGACCGGAAACTTCCGGCCGGATCACGACCGACTCGTTCGAGCGGATGGAGCCGACCGCATTGATGTCATCGACCAGCCTGGCACTCGCGACACGCGCCACATCAACCACTACCGGATCGCCAGTCGGGGCTGCGGGCTGCGTTACGGTCGCCGCGGGGGCAGTCGTCTGCTCGGAGGGTATCTGCGGCTGGCGCTGCACGTAATAGGCAAGTGTTCCAAGCGCAGCAATGCCAACGGCTGCGATACCGGAATACAAAAATCGCCGTGCTTTCATTTGCTCGATTGATATGGGTTTGTCACTCGGCAAACAGAATCGTTGCCAACGAGCGAATGTAGCACAAGGCCTGTATCACCACACGTCAGGCCACCGACGCGACGCCGAGATTCGCCAGCGCATCCGCGCGTTCGTTTCCGTCATGCCCGGCATGCCCCTTGACCCAGCGCCACTGGATCCGGTGCTTCGCCTGCGCGGCATCGAGTGCCTGCCAGAGATCGACATTCTTGACCGGCTCCTTCGCGGCCGTCTTCCAGCCGCGCGCTTTCCAGCCGTGGATCCACTCGCTGATGCCCTTTTGTACATACTGGCTGTCGGTATGGAGCACGATTTCGCAGGGACGCTTCAGCGCGCTCAAGGCCTCGATTACAGCCTTGAGTTCCATCCGGTTATTGGTGGTATTCAGTTCCCCCCCGAACAATTCCTTCCTGTGTTCGCCGGCGATCAGCAATGCGCCCCAGCCGCCGGGGCCGGGATTTCCCTTGCATGCCCCGTCGGTAAATATTTCCACTTTATCCATCTACCGGTTCTTTTTCCCTATGTATCTTGTTGGTGGCGGGTACGCCCTGCCGCGCGGGTACCGGCTTCTTTGTCCATGCCGGCCCGATCAGCCGCATACCGCGAATACGCTTGATCGCATGAACGATATAGACGGCGCCGAGATAAGGCCACCAGCGCTCGCCCGCCCGCTCCATGAAAGAAAAGCGGTTCAGCCACTTTTCGGTCCGGCATGGCGGCGCATAGCAGCCGAAGTGGCCGCGGCTGACTTCCATGTTCAGCAGTTTCAGCCAGTCCTTCAGGCGCGGCGGGCTGATGAATTCGCCGTGCTGCGGCAGGAAGTGCTCCCCCCCCAGGCGTCCGGTGATCTGCCGCAATCCCCACAGGCTGGCGGGATTGAAGCCGCAAATGATCAGCTGCCCCTCGGGGATCAGCACCCGCTCGACTTCGCGCAGCACCTGATGCGGCTCTTCCGCAAATTCCAGCACATGTGGCAGCACCACCAGATCCAGGCTCTGTGACGCAAATGGCAATTCGGCGAAATCATGCACGACGACGATCGGTGCACGCGTTCCGTCGTTGTTCTCGGCGGGCAAACAGGTGTCGGTCAGCCATTTGTGCGGCATCCGGTTGGCCTGCAACGCGTTAATCTCGGGCAGGCCGATCTGCATCGCATTGAAGCCGAAAATATCGGCCGTCAGCATGTCCAGCTTCGCCTGCTGCCATTTCCGGACATAGCTGCCGGTCGGTGTATCGAGCCAGGGACCGACGGCTATAATGGATTTTTCAGCTGACGGATGATGCATCGTATGTTGAATGTAATGGGAATTCCGGCATTCCAGGACAATTACCTGTGGCTGATCCACGATGGGGTGCATGCCGTGGCGGTCGATCCGGGTGACGCGGAGCCGATCCTGTCCACCCTGACTGCGCATCGCCTGTCCCTTGCCGCTATTCTACTGACACATCATCATGCTGACCATGTCGGTGGCGTGCCGGACTTGCTGAGGCAGTTCAATGTCCCGGTGTTCGGCCCTCGGCGCGAACCGATTGCACAAATTACCAGACCATTGGGTGAAGGAGATGGCGTGCTCCTGCCCGAACTGGGTTTGACACTCGATGTATTCGAGGTGCCGGGCCATACGTGCGGGCACATCGCCTACTTTGCTCCCGAACAATTATGGCTATTTTGCGGTGATACGCTGTTCGCCGGTGGCTGCGGTCGACTCTTTGAAGGCACGCCGGAACAAATGGTTGCGTCCTTGACAAAACTCTCGGCGCTTCCTGATGCAACGCAAATTTTCTGCGCACATGAATATACAATCGCGAACCTGCGCTTCGCTCGTGAAGTCGAACCGGAAAATAGCGAATTGACAACTCGCTTCCAGCAGGAACAGGCCAAGCGCGATCAGGGCGAGCCGACCGTACCATCGACCCTCAGCTTGGAAAAAGCTACCAATCCGTTCCTGCGATTCCACGAGTCAGGCATTGCCGACCGGCTCATTGCAACGGGACATGTTTCCACCAGGGAACCTATCGCAGTTTTCGCTGCCTTAAGGCAATGGAAGAACTCCTACCGTTAAGCGGCAGCGTCGAATACCGGCTTGTTATTCTTTGTAAACAGTCTTGACGCAGGAAAACACCATTACTACACTCCGTTGATCCGAACGGGCGACCGACGATAGCCCGCCATATAAATAGCAAGCGAGGAAACATGCATCCGCTGCAAACAAGAACGTTATCAGTCACAGCGCTTCTCCTCCTCACCTCCCCGCTCGCAGTCCAAGCAGCCGATCTGTCCCTCCCCTTCCACAACTGGTCGCAGGTATCCGCACTCACGGCTCCCTATGACCCGGATGACCCGCTCGCGCAGGTGCTGGCGATGGAAGAGATCGATGTATGGGGCCGCATTCGTAAGGGTTTCAGCATTCCGGATCTGCAGAACCCGCTGGTGGAGAACCATCTCGACTGGTATACCTCGCGCCCGGACTATATCCAGCGCACGACCACGCGCGCCTCGCGCTACCTGTTCCATGTGGTACAGGAGCTCGAAAAGCGCAACATGCCGACCGAACTGGCCCTGCTGCCTTTCATCGAATCCGCCTTCAACCCGCAGGCGCTGTCCAGCGCAAAGGCGGCTGGCATGTGGCAGTTCATTCCATCCACCGGGCGCGACTACAACCTCACTCAGAGCATTTTCAAGGACGAGCGCCGCGATGTACTCGCCTCGACCGATGCTGCGCTGAACTATCTGCAGAAGCTGTATGGTATGTTCGGCGACTGGCAGCTTGCGCTGGCCGCGTACAACTGGGGCGAAGGTTCGGTGCAGCGTGCGATCAACAAGGCGCGCGCCGCGGGCGTGGCCACCGACTTCAACGGACTGTCGCAGTTCATGCCGGCGGAGACCCGCAATTACGTGCCCAAGCTGCAGGCGGTCAAGAACATCATCGCCACGCCGGGCGACTACGGCATCATTTTGCCGAAGGTGGATAACCAGCCTTACTTCGTCACTATCGGCAAGACGCGCGACATCGACGTCAAGGTAGCCGCCCAGCTGGCGGAGCTGTCGGTCGATGAATTCAAGGCGCTCAATCCGCAGTTCAACCGCCCGGTCATTCCGGCCGGAACCGGTACACAGCTGCTTCTGCCTCAGAGCAACGCTGAAAAATTCAAGACGAACCTGGCGAAATGGGGCCGCGCGCTGTCCTCGTGGACCGCGCATAAGGTAACCAGCACGCGCGAACGGATTGAAACCATCGCGAAGAGATTCGGCACCACGCCGGAAGTGATCCGCGAAGCGAACAATATCCCGCCGAAGATGGTGGTGAAAGCTGGTTCGACCATTCTGGTACCGAAGACCGAGCACACACCGGAGCGGGATATCGCACCGGAACTGGTCGATACCGCCACCATCGTTACCGCGCCCGACGTGCCGGATACCCGTCGCGTCTATGTCAAGGTAGGCAAGCGCGACACGCTGGCCGCGATAGCGAAGCGGCACAATGTAAGCATCGATCAGATCAAGAACTGGAACAACCTGAAGCACGAAAAGGTCGCTGCCGGACAGCGCCTGCAGCTCAACGTGCCATACAAGGCAAGTGCGCAAAAAGGCTCAAGGCAGGTGGCACGCAACACGGCTCCTACCCGCCGCAAGGCTGCTCCCGCTCCTGCACGCAAGACCAAGGCCGTTGCCTCGTCGAGCAAGACGAACCGGAAAAAAGCGAGCTGATCTTATTGCGCATGCAGGCATGGCGCCTGCATGCGCAATCCTTCATGCAAGTTCCGAGTAGGTCGCCGCTGCCAGCAGGCGCTTCGTATAGGGCTGCGACGGCCGGGACAAGACTTCCTCGGCCGCGCCGCTTTCCACCACTTTCCCATCCTTCATCACCATCACCCGATGGGCCATCGCGCGGATCACCGCGAGGTCGTGGCTGATGAAGATGTAGGCCATTCCATATTTGCGCTGCAGGTCCGCCAGCAGCTGCAACACCTGTTGCTGCACCGAGACGTCGAGCGAGGACGTGGGCTCATCCAGCAGGATCAGCTCCGGCTTCAGCACCAGCGCACGCGCAATCGCGATGCGCTGCCGCTGGCCGCCGGAGAACTCATGCGGGTAGCGCGACATCATTTCCGGCGACAAACCGACCTCCGCCAGCCCGCGCGCAACCGCCTCGCGCAGGCCGTCTTTCCCCAGATGCGGCTGATGCAATTCCAACCCTTCGACGACGATCTGCTCGATCGTCCTGCGCGGAGACAGCGACGCGAACGGGTCCTGAAACACCACCTGCATCTTCGCACGCAGCGGCCGCAGCGCATCGCGCGACATGTCGCTGACAGGTTTTCCCGCGAAGCTGATACCGCCCTCAACCGATGCAGGCGACAGCCGCAGCAAAGCCATTCCCAGCGTCGATTTGCCGGAACCGGATTCGCCGACAATGCCCAGCGTTTCATGCGGTTTTAGCTGCACATCGACGTTATCCACGGCAACGAACGGCTCCTTCCGGAACCAGCCGCGCTTGATGTAGAAGGTGCAGCGCACCCGCTCGGCGCTCAGCAAGGGCTTCGCCGTTTCATCCACCGCACCGACCGAACGCTGCGGATGGCTGGCAAGCAGCTTGCGCGTATAGGCTTCACGCGGATTGGCGAACAGTTCGGCAGTAGTGGAAGTCTCGATCAGCTTGCCCCGCTCCATCACGCCGACGCGGTCGGCAAAATGCCGCACGAGATTCAGGTCATGCGTGATCATCAGCACCGCCATGTTCTCCTCGCGCTGCAACTGGTTCAGCAATTCGAGGATCTGGACCTGTATCGTCACGTCGAGCGCAGTGGTTGGCTCGTCGGCGATCAGCAGTTTCGGCTTGCAGGCGAGCGCCATGGCGATCATCGCGCGCTGACGCTGGCCGCCGGACAGCTGATGCGGATAGGCGAGCGCGCGGCGTGCCGGTTCCGGAATGCCGGTCTTGTCCAGCAGTTCCACCGCGCGCTGCGCCGCCATCTTCGCGCTGATACCCTCATGCAGCATCAGCACTTCCGCGATCTGGTTACCGATGGTGAACAGCGGATTGAGCGCGGTCATCGGCTCCTGGAAGATCATCGCGACATCCTTGCCGCGCACCGCGCGCATCGCCGCCTCCGGCTTCTTCAGCAGGTCCGCGCCCTCGAACAGGATGCTCCCGCCATAGCGCGCATCCTGATTCAGCCGCAGGATGGACAGCGAGGTGACTGTCTTGCCGGAGCCAGACTCGCCAACCAGTGCGAATTTCTCGCCGGGCGCGATCGAAAAGCTCACATCATTGACGACGGTGGCCGAGCCGAACGCCACGCTCAGGTTGCGGATATCGAGGAGACTCATGCTTTCCTCCGCACATCCAGCGCATTGCGCAGCGCGTCGCCGATGTTCGTTAGCAGCAGCAGCATCACAGTCAACACCAGGAAGGTCGATACCGCAATCCACCATGCATCGAGGTTGTTCTTTCCTTGCGCCAGAAGCTCCCCCAGGCTCGGCGTCGGCGGCGGCACGCCAAGCCCGAGGAAGTCGAGACTGGTCAATGCGAGGATTGCCGCGCTCATGCGGAACGGCAGGAAGGTCACGACCGGCGTCAGGCTGTTCGGCAGCACATGGCGCCAGATGATCTGCCCATTCGACAGACCGAGCGCGCGCGCCGCCTGCACATATTCGAGATTGCGATTGCGCAGGAAATCGGCGCGCACATAATCCGACAGGCCCATCCAGCCGAACAGCGATAGCAGGATCAGCAAGAGGCCGAAGCCCGGCTCGAAGATCGACGCGAAGATGATCAGCAGGTAAAGCTCCGGCATCGAGCCCCAGATTTCGATGAAGCGCTGGAAGAACAGGTCGGTCTTGCCGGCGAAATAGCCTTGTACCGCGCCGGCCACCACGCCGAGAATCACGCCGGTGACAGTCAGCGCAATTCCGAACAATACCGACACGCGAAACCCGTACAGCAGGCGCGCGAAAACGTCGCGCCCGCGGTCGTCCGTGCCGAGCCAGTTTTCGGTCGAAGGCGGTGCCGGGTTCGGCAATTCCGCGAAATAGTTCAGCGTGTCGTAGCGGTAATGATTGAGGGGATAGATCGCCCAGTTGCCGTCACGCTGGAACTGCTCCTGGATGAACGGGTCGAGGTAGTCGGCTTGCGTGTCGAAATCGCCGCCGAACGCCTTTTCCGAATAGGTCTGGAAGATCGGGAACATGATCTGCCCGTTGTAGCGCACCGCGAGCGGCTTGTCGTTCGACACGACTTCGGCCAGCAGGCTGATTCCGAACAGCACACAGAAGATGATCAGGCTCCAGTAGCCGCGCCGGTTCTGCCTGAAACGCAGCCAGATGCGTCGGCCGGGCGAAAGAGAGGGCTGTATTGTCGTTGTATTCATCGGCTCAAGCTTTCGAACTGCACCCGTGGATCGGCCCACACATAGCAGAGATCGCCCAGCAGTTTCACTACCAGTCCGATCAGCGTGAACAGATAGAGCGTGCCCATCACCACGGGATAATCGCGCCGGATCACCGATTCATACGACAGCAGGCCCAGGCCATCGAGCGAGAACAGGGTTTCAATCAGCAGGCTGCCGGCGAAGAAGGCGCCGATAAAGGCGGCCGGGAAACCGGTCACCAGCGGGATCAGCGCATTACGGAATACATGCTTGTACAGCACCGCTTTCTCGCTCAATCCCTTTGCGCGCGCGGTCAGCACATACTGCTTGCGGATTTCTTCGAGGAAGGTGTTCTTGGTTAGTATCGTCATCACTGCGAACGAGCCGGCAACCGATGCGACCACCGGTAGCGTGATGTGCCACAGATAATCGATAACCTTGCCGAACCAGGACAGCTGTTCCCAATCGTCGGATGTCAGTCCGCGCAACGGAAACCACTGGACGAAGCTGCCGCCGCCGAACAGTACCAGCAGCAGCACGCCGAGCACGAAGCCGGGAATCGAATAGCCGATCAGCACCGCAATGCTGGTGGCGACATCGAAGCGGCTGCCCTCACGCACTGCCTTCGCGATGCCGAGCGGGATCGAGATCAGGTACGTCAGGAAAAAGGTCCACAGACCTAGGCTGATCGACACCGGCAGCTTCGACTTCACCAGTCCCCATACATCCTTGTGATGATAGAAGCTCTGCCCGAGGTCGAAGGTGGCGAAGCCCTTCAGCATCTGCCAGAAGCGCTCCAGCGGCGGCTTGTCGAAGCCATACAGCGCCTGGATTTCCTTGACCCGCTCGGCATCGATGCCCTGCCGGCCACGATAATCGGACGGCCCGCGGCTCGATACCTCGCCGGCGCCGATCTGCCCCTTCAGTTCCGCCATCATCTGCTCGACCGGCCCGCCCGGCACGAACTGGATCACCGCGAAGGTAATCGCGATTACGCCAAACAGCGTCGGCAGCATCAGCAGCAGCCGCTTTGCAATGTATGTCCAAAGATTCATCGCGCCCTCTTCTATCGCGGTTCCTTTTCCCACCAGGTCGAGATCACGTAAGGATCGGCCTGGTAGTACAACGGGACGGTATCCGGAATGCCGAATCGGTTGCTGTAGGCGACGCGATGCGTTCCCGAAAACCAGTGCGGTACGGCCAGATACTTGTGCAGCAGCACACGATCCAGCGCACGCGATGCAGCGACCAGATCCTTCCATGTCGTGGCATGAACCACTGCTTCGATCAGCTTGTCGACGGCCGGATCTTTCAGTCCCCAGACATTGCTTGAGCCAGTTTCGTCGGCGGCTTTCGAGCCGAAGCGATCGAACAGTTCATTGCCGGGGCTGGTGAACGCGCCGAAGTTGATGCTGGTCATATCGAAATCGAACTCGTCCATCCGCCGCTGGATCAGCGCGTAGTCAGCAGTGCGCTGGTTCACCTGAATGCCGAGCTTCTGCAGGTTCCGCACATAGACGCTGATGATGCGCGACATCGAACCCTGGTCGTCGATGATCTCCATCACGAACGGCTGGCCCTTCGCGTTGCGCAAGGCACCATCGCGGTATTCCCAGCCAGCCTGCGCGAGCAGTTCGCGCGCCTTGAGCAGGTTTGTCCGCAATGACGAAGGCGGATCGGTCGAGGGCGGTACTGGCGCCGGGCCGAACACTACCGGATCGAGCTTGGCGCGCAGCGGCTCCAGCAGTTTCAGCTCCTCGGTGGACGGCATGCCGGTAGCGGCCAGCTCACTGTTGTTGAAGTAGGAATAGATGCGCTTGTACTGGCCATAGAACAGCTGCCGGTTCATCCATTCGAAATCGAGCGCCAGACCGAGCGCCTGGCGCACGCGCACGTCCGCAAACTGCGGTCGCCGCAGGTTCATCATGAAACCCTGGATGCCGGCGCCGTTCGAATGCTTCAGCTCGCGCTTGACGATCTCGCCACTCTTGAATTTCGGGCCGGTATAGCTGCGTGCCCAGTTCTTCGCACTGTATTCGACCACCACGTCAAACTCGCCTGCCTTGAACGCTTCCAGCCGCGCAACATCGTCCTTGTAGAAACGATAGTTGATGCGGCCGAAATTGAAGGTGCCGCGCCGTGCCGGCACACCGTCGCCCCAGTATTCCGGATTGCGCTTGTAGCTGATCGAGCGGCCGACGTCGTAGCGGTCGATCAGGTACGGGCCGGTCGAGATCGGCGGCTCCAGCTGGATCTTGTCAAACTCGGTATTCGCACCCCACTTCTTCGAGAAAACGGGCACGCCGCCGACGATCAGCGGCAGTTCATGGTTCAGCGTCTTGAAATCGAAGCGCACCGTCCGGTTGTCGATCACCACGCACTGTTTCACGTCGGCGAAGATGATCTTGAACTGCGGCGCGCCCTTCGCAAGCAGGGTGTCATAGGA
>JAEZVM010000290.1 GCA_023420795.1 Pseudomonadota bacterium | reverse complement strand
ATATCGCCGATCCGCCCCTGATCCTGTACGCCAAGGGACGGCTTGAACTGCTATCGAGCCCCGCGCTGGCCGTCGTTGGCAGCCGCAATGCGACGACGCAGGGTGTCGTCAATGCAGAAAAATTTTCAGAAGCCTTGAGCCAAGCGAGGGTCACCATCATCTCCGGCATGGCGCTGGGTATTGATACGGCAGCGCATCAGGGCGGGCTGCGAGATTCTGGTTCGACGGTAGCGGTGATTGGCACTGGCGCCGATATTGTTTATCCGGCCCGCAACCGCGCCCTTGCGCATCAGATCGCCGCTGGCGGCTGCATCATCAGCGAATACCCGCTCGGCATGCCGGCGATCGCCTCCAACTTCCCGCGCCGCAATCGCATCATCTCCGGCCTCGCGCAAGGCGTGCTGGTAATTGAAGCGGCCGCACAGTCCGGTTCGCTGATTACGGCGAGAATGGCGGCAGAGCAGGGACGGGACGTATTTGCGATTCCCGGCTCTATCCATTCGCCTTTATCCAAGGGCTGTCATCTGCTGATCAAGCAAGGAGCGAAACTGGTTGAATCGGCGCAGGACATACTGGATGAAATCAAGCACCACAAGAGTGCACCTCTCTCTGTATCCACACCATCCTCTAATAGAAGAGAAGACAACGAATCGCCTCTGCTGAGCGCGATCGGTTTCGACCCCGTCGCGCCAGATATCCTTGCGGCACGCTGCGCCCTCGATATGGGGCAGCTCAATGCGCAGCTGATGGTGCTGGAACTCGAAAGTCGGATCGAAATGCTTCCTGGCGGAATGGTCCGGCGGCTCGCAACATCCTGATACCATTTGCGCCTATTGGCGTCGGTCTTTTTCAGATATGCTGTACAGAGTGATCCGGTAAATTGCGTTGTACTGTTGCTGACATGGCACTGCGTACTGCTTGACACGGTCTTGCAGTCACAGGAAACTGAAACACGAGAGTGTCATTTTTCAATCTGGTTGTTAGGCTCCTTGCGGCAGAACAACCTTCACGCTACAGTAGAATCATGTTTGACGTTCTCGTTTACCTCTACGAAACTTATTACCGTCCCGAGGCGTGTCCGGATTCGGAAGCGCTGGTCAAGAAGCTGTCGGCTGTCGGCTTCGAGGAAGAGGAAATTTCTCAGGCACTTGGCTGGCTGACCGATCTGGCAGAATCCGCCAACGAATACGCCGACCGCTATCCGCGGCAAACCGCCTTTTCCTTCGGGTTCCGCATTTACGCACAACAGGAACTCGATGTGCTCGGCACGGAAGCCGTCGGCTTCCTGCAATTCCTGGAATCCGCCAAGGTGATCGATCCGCTCCAGCGTGAAATCATCATCGAGCGCGCGCTGGCAGTCAGCGACACCCAAGTGTCGCTGGACAAGCTCAAGGTAATCGTACTGATGGTGCTCTGGAGCCAGGGCAAGGAGCCGGACGCCCTGATGTTCGGAGAGCTGTTCTCAGACGAAGACGACGACGAACCGCGCCTGCTTCACTAAAGCTTCCCTCGCCTTTTCCCATCCTCAACCGGCCGTCAAGGCCGGTTTTTCGCTGTAGTTGCCGTCGCGCCTCGCTTGCGGTTTTCGCCGCAACCCGCTTATCATTGGCCGCTAAATCCCGGGCCGCTGTTATATTATTTGTCAAGCTTGCGTTTAAGCAACACCGATCCGGCCGCCTTTCCTTCGTATACGCGCGCTCCCGACCTTAATGGAACGCCTCTTTCGAGATCACATTTATGGCTAAGACTCTCATCATCGCAGAGAAGCCCTCTGTCGCGAACGATATCGCGAAGGCGCTCGGCGGCTTCACGAAGCACGATGAGTACTTTGAATCCGACGAGTATGTGCTGTCGTCCGCCGTCGGCCACCTGGTCGAAATCGGCGTGCCGGAAGAATACGACGTCAAGCGCGGCAAATGGACCTTTACCCATTTGCCGATGATCCCGCCGCATTTCGCGCTGAATCCGATCGCCAAGACCGAGTCGCGCCTGAAGGTGCTGAACAAGCTGCTCAAGCGCAAAGATGTGGATACCCTCGTGAACGCCTGTGACGCGGGCCGCGAGGGTGAACTGATTTTCCGGCTGATCGTGCAGTACGCGAAAGCCAAGCAGCCGATCAAGCGGCTGTGGCTGCAGTCGATGACGCCGGGCGCAATCCGTGACGGCTTCGCGCATCTGCGTGAAGACAAGGAAATGCTGCCGCTGGCGGATGCGGCGCGATGCCGCAGCGAGGCCGACTGGCTGATCGGCATCAACGGCACGCGCGCGATGACCGCGTTCAATTCCAAGGAAGGCGGTTTCTACCTCACCACGGTGGGGCGGGTGCAGACGCCAACGCTGTCGATCGTGGTCGAGCGCGAGGAGAAGATCAAGAATTTCGTGCCGCGCGACTACTGGGAAGTACGCGCCGAGTTCGTGTGTGCGGCTGGCATTTATGAAGGCCGCTGGTTGGACACGAAATTCAAGAAGGATGAAACCGATCCAGAAAAGCGCGCTGAGCGCCTGTGGAGCAAGGCGGCAGCCGAATCGATCGTCGCTGCCTGCCGCGGCAAGCAGGGTACGGTCACCGAGGAATCGAAGCCGGCCACGCAGATGGCGCCCGCGCTGTTCGACCTGACCAGCCTGCAGCGCGAAGCGAATGCGCGTTTCGGTTTTTCTGCGAAGAATACGCTCGGCCTGGCGCAGGCACTGTATGAAAAGCACAAGGTGCTGACCTATCCGCGTACCGACTCGCGCCACCTGCCGGAAGACTATCTGGACACGGTGAAGCAGACGCTGGGCGTGGTCGCCGAAAACCATAACTACCAGCAGTTCGCGTCGCAGATCCTGAACAAGAACTGGGTCAAGCCGAATAAACGCATCTTCGACAACAGCAAGATCAGCGACCACTTCGCGATCATTCCCACCACGCAGGCGCCGAAGAATCTGTCGGAGCCGGAACAGAAGCTGTACGACCTGGTGACGCGCCGCTTCATGGCGGTGTTCTTCCCGGCCGCCGAGTTCCAGGTGACGACCCGCTACACCGAAGTGTCGGGGCACCAGTTCAAGACCGAGGGCAAGGTGATGACCAACCCCGGGTGGCTGGCGATCTACGGCAAGGAAGCGGCAAGCGGCAAGGACGAGGAAAACGCCGGCACACTGGTGCCGGTCGCCCAGGGCGAGAAGGTCAAGACCGACAAAGTCACCGCCAATGGCTTGGTCACGAAGCCGCCGGCGCGCTACACGGAAGCGACGCTGCTGTCGGCGATGGAAGGTGCGGGCAAGCTGGTCGATGACGAAGAACTGCGCGAAGCGATGGCAGGCAAGGGCCTCGGCACGCCGGCCACGCGCGCGGCGATCATCGAAGGGCTGCTGAATGAAAAATACCTGCTGCGTGAAGGGCGCGAGATCATTCCGACTGCGAAAGCATTCCAGCTGATGACTCTGCTGCGCGGCCTCGGCGTGAGTGAACTCACCGCGCCGGAGCTCACCGGCGAATGGGAATACAAGCTGGCGCAGATGGAGCGTGGCAAGATCAGCCGCGAGGAATTCATGCGCGAGATCGCACAGATGACGCAGATCATCGTCAAACGCGCGAAGGAATACAACAACGACACCATCCCCGGCGACTACGCGACGCTGAAGACGCCATGCCCGAATTGCGGCGGCGTGGTGAAGGAAAACTACCGGCGCTTCGCCTGCACGCAATGCGAATTCTCGATGAGCAAAGTGCCGGGCAGCCGGCAGTTCGAGATCGACGAGGTCGAGGAATTGCTGGAGAAGCGCGAGATCGGCCCGCTGCAAGGGTTCCGCTCGAAGATGGGTCGGCCGTTTGCGGCGATCCTGAAGATCGTGCGCGACGAGGACATCAACAACTACAAGCTGGAATTCGACTTCGGCCAGAACCAGGAAGAAGGCGAAGAAGGCGAAGGCGTCGATTTCTCAAATCAGACGCCGCTCGGCGCCTGCCCGAAATGCGGCAGCAGCGTGTATGAAATGGGCCTGTCATACGTGTGCGAGAAAGCGGTGGCCAAGCCGAAGGCATGCGACTTCCGCAGCGGCCGCATCATCCTGCAGCAGGAAATCGTGCCGGAACAAATGGCCAAGCTTCTCAACGACGGCAAGACCGATCTGCTGCCGGGTTTCATCTCGCAGCGCACGCGCCGGCCGTTCAAGGCTTATCTGGTGAAGGACAAGAACGGCAAGGTGAGCTTCGAGTTCGAGGAACGCAAGGCAAAGGCGCCGGCGAAAGGCAAGGCCGCCACGGAGGAGGAAGCCGCGCCGAAGAAAACGGCCGCCAAGCCGGCGGTCAAGAAAGCGGCAGCGAAGAAAACCGCCGCCAAGAGAGCGGCCTGATAGCCGCTGCTGCGTGAGCCATCAATGAAGCACGACGGCCCTGCGGCCCACCTCCAGACCTGTTTGCGAGCCAGCGATGAACGAAATCATACCGGGCAGCCCGAGCAAGGATGAACGCAATCTCGCGATGCTTGCGCATCTGCTGGGCATCTTCACCGGCTTTGTCGGCGCGCTGGTGCTGTGGCTGGTGAAGAAGGATGAATCCGGCTTTGTCGCCGACGAGGCAAAGGAAGCGCTCAACTTTCAGATCACGCTTGCGATTGCGCTGATGGCGAGCGTCCTGCTCAAGATGGTGCTGATCGGCTTTCTGATTTTTCCGCTGCTGTTCGTCGCGAATTTCATTTTCTGCCTGCTGGCCGCTCTATCGACAGCGAAGGGCAAGCCATACCGCTATCCATTCACGCTGCGGCTGGTGAACTAAAGCGCTTCAGATCACCTTCAACACAAAACATATCCTTTTGGAACTCCGCCGGAAACAAGGGAGTCGAATCTCTACATGCTGACCAGCATGCTCCTGATACGGAGGCTTCCATGTTTTCCCGTTCCCTTATTTCCATCACCGGTTCGGTGACGCTTGCAGTGGCTCTGGCCGCTTGCGGCACGCCGACACGCCAGCAGGTCGGTATCGGAACCGGCGCAGTCGTCGGCGGCGTTGTCGGCAATGTCGTTACCGATGGCAGCACGCTGGGCACAGTGGGCGGTGCAGCAGTCGGCGGCCTGCTTGGCAATGAAGTAGTGAAACCGAAGAAATAAGAAGCTGCTGCAAGCGCGCATATCGGTATATCGCTGATATTTCAGCGGGTTCGCTTGCAGCCATACGCATTACACGTCCCCGGCTCCCTGCTGCAGAGTATTGTGTAACAAGTCGTTTCATCGCCCTGCATTTGCGGCGAGTTTGCGATGCCGTGCCCGTTCCGGGCCACTCCTCCCTCGGAACTTTCGCTTATTGAAAGATTCTACTCACTCGCATGCATGCAATTCTGGCATGAGCGTTATTTCATGCTTCACCGAATACTTCTTTAGGAGAATTTCTATGTTGAAATGGACTCTTCCTCTGACGTGCGCGTTTGTACTTGCGGCATGCGGCACAAGCGGCACCGGCACGACATCCGGCTCTTCTTCCGGCATGGGATCAGGCTCCGGCTCCGCCAGCGGCACCGTTTCCTCTCCAAGCAGCTCCGGCACATCGGGTGGCTATGGTTCGGGTTCGAGCGGTTCGTCGAGCACCAGCCCAAGCGGCTCTTCGGATTCTTCCACCATGCCGGGCAGCTCCAGCAGCCCCACAACACCGATGCCAGGCGACAGCAGCGGCTCCTCCTCTGGCACTTCGGGTACGGGCACATCCGGCACTTCCGGCACATCGGGCTCTTCCGATTCCTCCGGTACCTCCGGCTCATCGAGCAGCTCCGGCACTTCCGGCTCTACCGGCTCTTCCAGCTCCGGCACGTCCTCTGGCTCCGGATCAGGCTCACGCTGATTCCCTCATCGATGGTGTGCTTCGCTGGCCGCTAACGGAACAGCGTCGCACACTATCAGTTCACTTCCCCATCCTCTTTTCAAACGCGAGCAGATACTGCTTGCGCTCCAGTCCTCCCGCATAACCTGACAGCGTGCCCGATGTACCAAGCACGCGATGGCAGGGCACGATGATCGATACCGGATTGCGGCCGATTGCCGTTCCCGCAGCACGTATCGCCTTCGGATTCGCGAGACGCTGCGCGATCTCCCGATAGCTTGTTGTCACGCCGAACGGAAGCGCCTGCAATGCGCTCCATACAGCGCGCTGGAATGGCGTACCACGTATATCGAGCGCGAGATCGAAGGTATCGCGCTCACCCGCAAAGTATTCATTCAGCTGGCGCATAGCTTCGCGCAGATGCGGATGACCGTCATTGCGCTCCCAACCGGACGGGCCGCTGAAATACTTGTGCTGCTCGAAATAGACGCCGCTCAGGCCGCGGTCGCTTGCCGCCAGCACCAGCGTGCCGAGCGGGCTCGGGTGTTCGGTGTAGTAAGTCATGACGATGTCATCCATAGTGCGAGCGCCGCATAACCGCGCCAGGGCGACCAGCCGGCTGCGCGTGCGGCAAGTTGTTTTTCAGTGAGGCGGCCGGCCGCCCCTGCCGCGGCCTTCTGCAGGCCGAGATCGCCGGCCGGGAATGCATCGGTAAAGCGCAACGCGCGCAGTGCGATGTAGTGCGCGGTCCAGTCGCCGATGCCGGGTACCGATTTCAGGCGCACGATCGCGTCGTCAAGCGTGAGGCCGGGCGGCATCTGCAATCCGCCGCTTGCCGCGAACCGCGCGAGATTGGCTATCGTCTGCGCGCGGGCACGCGGCAGGCCGATGCCGGCAATGTCGGCCACATCGGCGCCAGCCAGCACTTCCGCTCCCGGAAAATGATGCGTCACCTGCGCGAAAGGCGTGGCGACCGCATCGCCGAAGCGTTGCACCAAACGGCCGGACAAGGTAGTCGCGCCCGCGACGCTGACCTGCTGGCCCAGCACCGCACGCACCGCCAGCTCGAAGGCATCGAACGCACCCGGCACACGCAGTCCGGGCATGGCGGCGATGTGCGGACCGAGCAATGCATCATTGCGCAGATGCGCTTCGATAATGTGCGGATTCGCGTCGAGGTCGAACTGGCTGCGCACGCGCGCCAGCAAGGGCATCAGCACCGGTGACAGCGATGGCGTAAGCTCCAGTTCGAGCTGATGCCGCTGCGGCAGATCGACCACGCGCAGCCAGCCAGTTGCGTCGTCGATGCGCACGCTGCGCAGATACATTCCACTGCCATCCGCCTGTACCGCCTCAACGCCGGCGATCGCGCGTCCCGACAGGTATTCCAATATGCGCGACCAGTGAAACGGCGGCCTGTATGCCAGCCGCAGCGTCAGCGCATCATGGGTGTCCGCTTCTTCCCTCGGCGCAGCACGCCGCACTGCGGTCGGCGCCATACCGTAGCGCAGCGCGAACAATGCATTGAAGCGCCGCACGCTGCCGAAGCCCGCCGCGTAAGCGATTTCCGCCATCGGCAGGCGCGTCTCCTGCAACAGCTTTTTCGCGAACAGCAGGCGCTGCGTCTGCGCCAGCTCCACCGGCGTGACGCCGAAGTGCTGCAACAGCACGCGGCGCAGCTGGCGCGACGACAACCCGACTTCATCCGCAAGTCGTTCCACATCGCCGTCATTCAAGGCGCCGGCCGCAATGCGTCGCCACACCGCATGCGCGAGATTCTGCTGCAGCGCATACGGCGCCAGCTCCGGCCGGCAGCGCAAGCAAGGGCGAAAGCCGGCGGCTTCCGCCGCAGCCGCGCTGCTGAAGAATAAACAGGAAGATTCGCGCGGCGTCTTGACGGTGCATACCGGCCGACAATAGATGCCGGTAGTTTTCACTCCGGTGAAGAACACGCCGTCGAAGCGGGTGTCTTTCGCTGCCAGCGCGCGATAGCAGCTGGCGCGATCGAGCGCCGCGTGATGCATGTACAAAGAGATCGAGGCCGTGTCCATGGCTGTTGTTATACGCGCCGCCGCAATCAGCGTCTAGCCGTTTTCGGACATCATTTGAATTTCCATATTGGCAATTTATGGCATGCCCGGCCGCAGGTTCAGCCTGGCACGGTCGAACCGGCAGTCCACATGCTTTGCGGCTTTGAGCTACACTCAGTTTTCTTTTTTACCAGAGACCTTGCCATGCTGACCGCCTCTCGCGCACCGCAACTGAAAACCGTCCTGATCGCCAGCGGCGTGGTACTGACGCTGGCAATGGGCGTGCGGCACGGCTTCGGCTTCTGGCTGCAGCCGATTTCGCAGGCGCATGGCTGGTCGCGCGAAACCTTCTCGCTCGCGATCGCGTTGCAGAACCTGATGTGGGGCGCGTTCGGTCCGTTTGCGGGCATGGCGGCGGACCGCTTCGGCACCGCCCGCGTGGTGATCGTGGGTGCGCTGCTGTATGTGGCGGGCCTGCTATGGATGGCGCTGGTATCGGAACCAACTGCCTTCGTGATCGGCACCGGCGTGCTGATTGGCGCCGCGCTGTCGTGCACCGCGTTCGGTGCAGTCAGCGGCATCATCGGCCGCACGGCACCGGAAGAAAAACGCTCATGGGCGTTCGGCATTTCTGGCGCGGCGAGCTCGTTCGGCCAGTTCATGATGATGCCAGTCGAACAAATGCTGATTTCGGGCACCGGCTGGCAAAACGCGTTCTACATTCTCGCCGCGCTGACCGGCCTGTTCATGCTGCCGATGGCCTTCGGCCTGCGCGAGCAACCTTCGGAAAAGGCATCCGGTCCGCATCAGAGCGTATGGGAAGCAATCCGCGAAGCATTCGCCTATCGTCCTTTCCTGCTGCTGGTCGCCGGCTACTTCGTCTGCGGTTTCCAGGTCGTGTTCATCGGCGTGCACCTGCCTTCCTACCTGAAGGACAAGAACATCATGGACCCGGGCGTGGCGGTGCTGGCGCTCGCGCTGATCGGCCTGTTCAACATCTTCGGTTCGTTCTACGCAGGCAAGCTCGGCGGCATCCTGCCCAAGCGCTATCTGCTGTCCTCGATCTACCTCACCCGCTCGATCGTGATCTCGCTGTTCCTGCTCGCGCCGCTCACGCCGTGGTCGGTTTATGTGTTCTCCTGCGCGATGGGTCTTTTGTGGCTGTCCACCGTACCGCTGACCAACGGCATCATCGCCAGCATCTTCGGCGTGAAATATCTGTCGATGCTGTCCGGCTTCGTGTTCTTCTCGCACCAGGTCGGCAGCTTCCTCGGCGTATGGCTCGGCGGCTACCTGTTCACCATCGAAGGCAGCTACAACACGGTGTGGGGCATCACCATCGCTCTCGGCGTGTTCGCTGCACTGGTGAACCTGCCGGTCAATGAAAAGGCGATCGTGCGGCGGCAAGCGGCGGTCGCCTGACACGGAGAAATGCGATGCGCGAACGACTGATGCGGATACTGATCGGCGCCGTGGTGCTTGCGGTGCTGGGGCTGGTGTTTGTCGCTTATCTGCGGCCGTCGTTCGTGGTGGATCTGGCTAACCGCATCGTTCTCTGCTTCTGAATATCGCAATCCTTGCTTGACGGGCGCGCTGCATATGCCCTACCAACTGCTCGCCGATCTCGTCCTGATCCTGCATTTCGGATTTGTCGTCTTTGCGGCTTTCGGTGGCCTGCTGGTGCTGTGGCGGCCGAGGATCCTCTGGCTGCATCTGCCTGCGCTGCTCTGGGGCGTGGTAGTGCAGTGGGCCGATTGGGTGTGCCCGTTAACGCCTCTGGAGAATGTTCTTCGGCTGCGCGGCGGCGGCGAGGTGTTTGCCGGCGGGTTCATCGAACGCTTCGTTTCGCACATTCTGTATCCGGAAAACCTGACACTGGAATTGCGCTATCTGCTCGGCCTCTTGCTGATCGCTGTGAATCTTGC
>JAEZVM010000286.1 GCA_023420795.1 Pseudomonadota bacterium | reverse complement strand
GATGAAGGACGGATCGATCGTCTATGTACCCGAGGGCGGGGATGGCGCGCAGCCCTGATATGCTACTGGCTGAAGTGCGCAACGGGGCGAATGGATGAAGCGTTGACTTATCGGATCTGTCTCCCCCGCTGTCGAGCACGGCATTCTTCCAATTGTTTACTGCCCCGATGTATAACTACGTTCTGCTGCTTCATGTCCTTGCCGCCACCGTATGGACCGGCGGCCACCTGATACTGGCCACCACGGTGCTGCCCCGTGCGCTTGCAGCGCGCGACCCTCGCATTCTTCTTCAGTTCGAGTCGGGATATGAACGCATCGGAATGCCGGCCCTGCTCATCCAGATCGTGTCCGGTTTGTGGATGGCTTACACCATATTGCCGGATGTCGCAGCCTGGTTTTTCGCGGCAACGCCGCCGGCAAAGCTCATTGCTATCAAACTGGCATTGCTGGCGACGACCGTGCTCGCAGCGCTGGATGCAAGACTTCGCATCATTCCCAGACTTAGCGCCGAGACGCTTCCTGTCATGGCGCGCAGAATCAGGCTGGTCACGGTGGTGTCAGTGTTCTTTGTCCTGGCCGGAGTGTCTTTTCGCGGCGGGTTGCTTGCATGATGCGACGGCGCGTGTAGAGAGCTGTGCACTGTACGCATCCGCTTCTTGATTAAATTGCAGCTCTGTTCGCTACAGAGCATGTTGTGTAACCGACTATGCGCTTTCATTAAATCGGGAAGCCGCATCCTCAATAACGAGAAATCCGCCGGGAACGACCCTTCCTTTCATGCGCTGTCATATCGAATAAAGACAGCAATACAACATCTCCGTCTTGGCACATAAAGTGCTTAGAGCAGGCTCCCGCGCCACAGTCCATGAAGTAGGCGGCCGCGGGTCCCCGTCCTGTTCTATAGATGGATTAAATTAAATGAAAAAAGAAGCGGTTTCATGGTGCAGTGAAACATCCTTCCTGCAAAGAGACATTATCGCGAACATCCCGCTGTATCGTTCGCTCTCGCATTCCCAGTTTGATGGCCTTGCTGACACATCCATAACACTTCGAAAACCGCGTGGTGCGCAGCTTGTGCGAAGTGGTGAATCCGCGAAGGGGGTGTATGTCGTGGTTTATGGCCAAGTCAGGGTGTATTGCGAACGCGCCGACGGGTCGCAACACACGGTGGAGATTCTTGAACGCGGCGACTGTTTTGGACTGGCAGAGATTTTCCTCGAACGTTCCTATCTCGCCAGTGTGGAAGTGGTATCGGATGCGATGATCATATTGACGCCCAAAGAACAGATTTTCAATCTCACGGATACCAGTTCAAGCTTTACCCGAGACCTGCTTCTTTGCCTCGCGCATCAGACGCATTCCGTCGTAAGCGATCTTCACCGAAAGATTGGTGCGACCGCCAAGCAGCGTCTTGCCGGCTACCTCTTGCGCCAGAGTGAGCGCCAATCAAAAAAGGATGTCGAACTCGACACAAGTAAGATGCTGCTTGCCTCCCGTTTAGGAATTTCTGCGCCGACGTTTTCACGCCTGCTGCAGGAATTTTCTTCAGCCGGCCTTATTGAAGTCCGTGGCCGTCAGATCCGCATTCTTGATGCCGAGAAGATGGATCTGCTGGAACCTGCCTGAACATGAGAAACGGCTCCTGGTTTTGCAAATCTGGAGCCGTCTTTCGAGTCTGACTGCTATTTGTTTCCTCAGCCGCGCGGTGCCTGGATCTTTGTTCCGTACGCAAGCGATGCCGACCAATCTCCGCGTCCCTGCGGCGTCAGATCGAGTATGTTCCAAATCGGGTTGAACTCATCGATACCGCGCTCTTCGATGTCTTCGGCCAGTCGGGGATGGACACTGTAAAAATGCCGCAACGTGCCCTCGCTGTCCCGCGTGAATACCGAAATGGTCGAATCCTGATTTCCTTCGCGATCCTCGCTGCCGAGATCGTATTTAAACGTGCTGTCGCCGGCGCTCAATAAACGCAGTCTGTGCCATCCTCTGCTTCGCGCATGCGCGCGCAACGCGGCAGGCTCAGCCGCCGCGACGATCGCCAGATCCACATTTTGCGCGAGGTGATGCGCAATACCGTTGAAGGCATCAAGCCATGCGGTACACATTGGGCATGGACGAGTCTGTTTTTTCCCGTACATCATCTGATAGATCACGAGCGCACGGTCCGGCGCGGTGAACAGTTCGCTTAGCCGCACCTTTCGTACCGGCTGATCGCCGTTGCCGAGAGAAGCGGGACCTTCAAGAAATTCGTAATCTCGAATCGCCGCCGCTTCTGGCAAGCCGCGCCTCAGCTCGGCACATCGCTCGCGCTGTCGCATTAATTCAATTTCTGCCAACCGAAGCTCCTCGCGCTTTGCAAGATATTCTGGCGACTCGTTCGGCAGATTCGTTTGACGATACGTTCCATCAATCATTTCATGAGCCATCAGCTTTGCCTCCGGTAACGAACCTCGTCGTCTACTTTTCAATTGATCAGGGACGGCAAGGGAAGTTGCAGGGGCGCGAAAGAAACATCCCAGCGACCGGGGTGGGTCGATCCAAAGTGCCTTGTTTGCGCAAAAAAAGCCGGCTCCATCCATGTGGATGGGAACCGGATGGAATAGGGATGGTCTTATCTTGGAGGAGGTGACTCATGACGCAAGAGCCAGCAACACAGGATCGACGCATCAAACCTGCGGAATCGGAAAAGATCACGATCAATCTTGGTCCGATAGATCTCGGACAAATCGATCTATTGGTGCAGGAAGGTTTCTATTCGAACCGTACGGACCTGATTCGTACAGCGATCCGAAACCAGTTGCAAATGCATGGCGAGGTAATCCGCCAGACCGTGGCACGCAAAAGTCTTGTTCTCGGCTTGCAGCACTACGGTCGCGCCGATCTGGAGGCCGTGCGCGATGCTGGACAGAGGCTGCAAATTCAGGTTTTAGGACTGGCCAGCATTGGTGCAGATGTGTCGCCCGAACTGGCATTGGAGACCATCGACTCGATCACCGTGCTCGGAGCATTGCACGCACCTCCCGCCGTCAAGGCCGCTCTGGCCGGACGGATTCATTAACCGTTTCGAAAGACGCTCATGAAAATCAATGAAGGCTTTCTTGCGCAAATGCGCGAAGCCACCCGACTGCTGCAGTCCGAAGGCCCCATGGCCGCAACTGCCGCCATTCAGCGTGCGCTCCACGGCGCGCCTGCCGCCACAGACACAGGGCAACAAGCCGACTGGAAAGCATTCCTGCCCAAAATGCCGGAACTCGATATCAATACGCCATCCGCTTATGGAGCAGATATGCCTGCACACTTTCCCGATCTTGTGCGCGGAAAGATGAGCGGGCTTTTCTCAGGCCAGTCTGTTGAGGATGTTGAAGTGATCGACATTCCACATGCCGACGAGTCTCTTGCCGGAAAGGGGCAGTTTGTTTCTGCGTCATATACCAACAGGGCTGGCACACGCGCTTATAAGCTGTATATTCCGAGCGGATATAGAGATGAGGCGCTACCGCTTGTCGTCATGCTGCATGGCTGCACCCAGAATCCGGATGACTTCGCCGCTGGAACCCGCATGAACAAGCTAGCCGAGGAAAACAACTGCTTCGTTGTTTATCCTGCGCAGGCCAAAACTGCCAACGGATCGCATTGCTGGAACTGGTTCCAGACCGCCCATCAGCGCCGGGATGAGGGTGAGCCATCGATCATTGCCGGTATCACGCGCGAGATTGCGCGTAGCTACAAGATCGATGCCAGCCGCATCTACGTCGCCGGCCTGTCCGCCGGCGGCGCGATGGCCGCAGTACTGGCTGCCACTTATCCGGAGTTGTATGCCGCTGTGGGCATCCATTCCGGCTTGCCTTATGGGATCGCGCACGATATGCCTTCCGCATTCGCCGCCATGAAGCGCCGCAAGTCGAAGGCCGGCGTGGCGAAGATGCAGGTAAAAACGCCAAGCCCTCTCAATACAGTTGTGCCGGCCATCGTTTTTCATGGGAACCGCGACATGACGGTGCATCCTGTGAATGGAGATCAGGTGCTGACGCAATGCGTTCCTGTCACTGGCGAACGGAATGACCTCATCGAAACGCACGAAGGCGTCGCATCAGAAGGCCGGACCTATACGAAGACGATTGTCAGAGATGCGCAGGGGAGCATTGTCGCGGAAAAATGGATTGTGCATGGTGCCGGACATGCATGGTCGGGCGGCAGCAATAAGGGATCGTTTACGGATCCGAAAGGGCCGAGTGCATCGGCGGAAATGATGCGTTTCTTTCTTGAGCATCGCCGTGCGACCTGACAGGCGGCATGCCCTTAGATAAAAGAAAGCCCGTCAAGGACGGGCTTTCTTTTTCCACTGTGGCCGATATCGGGACCCATGCTATCTGCGTGGTGTCTCGAAAGCGGTGCGCGTGCTAACCCATGCTATCTGCATGGTGTCAGCGCCGACGACCTCATATCGACCCGAACCACCGAAGGCTTGCGCGCTTCAAGGTGTGGAGAAAAAGGGGCACTCTTAAATGATGGAGATGTTGATCGCCTTGGGACCCTTCGGGCCTGTGCCGCGCTCAAATGACACGCGCTGGTTTTCAGAAAGGCTCTTGAAGCCGTTGGACTGAATGTCCCCAAAGTGGGCGAACAGATCCTCGCCGCCTGCGTCAGGCTTGATAAAGCCAAAACCTTTGGAATCGTTGAACCATTTGACTGTGCCGGTTTGCGTACCCATAAAAAATACCTTTCAAAGTGAGAAGATGGCTTGCGCCAAAGGAACACTTGGAACCAAGAAACGACTACGGGGAATCAGACAGGAATGGCTCTGAAGACGAGCAAGACGGGAACGAGACCAACAAAGAGACGACGACTTGATGCAAGTGCGAAGTGCCACTATACAGGCAAAGTGGGAAACTACCTAAGACTATTAAAATAAACTGATTGGGAAAGAGCGGTGCCCGGTGTTATTGCATCGTATTCACGACATGGTGGCTGCTGAGGCGTTTTTAAGAAAGAAGCAAGGGTGGTGAATGACGTGGCCCGCTAGGGCCACTACTTTGGTCGGGCTACTCGCAATCTTCAGGAGCAGGGCGGAGCATGCACCCGTATCCTCTCAGGTATTACCCAATCTTTAAGATGCAGAGTTGGAGGCGATCTCCGGTGCGAAAAAGCGCTCGCGCATTTCTTCCAGCCCCAGTTCCCGGAGTACCTCTTGCAGGCGATTGCTTGGACGCCTGGTCGGCAATCCCTTGTAGCTCGCCACAATCAATTCATTCTTCATGGAGTGCTCCCAACCCACCAGTTCCGTCACATTGACCTGGTAACCATGCGCTTCCAGTTGCAGGCATCGCAGCACATTCGTTACCTGGCTGCCGAATTCACGGGTGTGGATGGGATGACGCCAGATCTCGGTCAAGGCGTCCCGGCCCAGTGACTTTCCTTTGTTCTTCTTCAAAACGCTAGCAACTTCCGCTTGGCAGCACGGTACGAGAACAATGAATTTCGCCTTCTTCTGCAGCGCGAAACGAATGGCATCATCAGTTGCGACATCGCAGGCATGCAACGCGGTGACGACATCGACGGTTGCCGGCAACTGCGTCGAACTGATCGACTCAGCCACCGACAAATTCAGGAACGACATGCCGGGAAATTTCAATCTCTGCGCCAGCTCCTGCGATTTCCTTACCAATTCGTCGCGTGTCTCGATGCCGTAGATGTGCGATTTGTCGTTCAGTTTTTTAAAGAACAGGTCATAAAGAATAAAACCCAGATACGACTTGCCTGCGCCATGGTCCACGAGAGTGATATCTGCATGATCCCGCAGCACCTCCTGCAACAGCGGTTCGATGAACTGGTAAAGGTGATAGACCTGCTTGAGTTTGCGGCGGCTGTCCTGGTTCAGTTTGCCGTCGCGGGTCAGGATATGCAGCTCTTTCAGCAGTTCGACGGACTGGCCGGGTTTGATATCGAGGTTATTGCTCATGGTGGAAAGGTTCGTTTCAGAAGTGCGAGCGCGTATGGGCCCTGCAAGGACGACGAGCACTGCAAGGCCACAAACAGGCTTTCAGTCCTGACGAGGCAGATCTCTACTGATTGTTTACATCCACGCCCGCACCATGCGCCTGCATATCCGCATGATAGGAGCTGCGCACCATTGCACCTACCGCAGCATGCGCGAAGCCCATCTTGTACGCCTCGGTCTCGAACATCTTGAACACGTCTGGATGCACATAGCGGCGCACCGGCAAATGGTCGCCGGAAGGCATCAGATACTGGCCGATGGTAAGCATCGTCACGCCGTGTGCGCGCAGGTCGCGCATCACCTGCAGGATTTCTTCGTCGGTTTCGCCGAGGCCGACCATCAGGCCGGACTTGGTCGGCACTTCCGGGTGCAGTTCCTTGAAGCGCTTCAACAGGCTCAGCGAAAATTCGTAATCCGCTCCGGGGCGCGCTTCCTTGTACAGGCGCGGCACGGTTTCCAGGTTGTGGTTCATCACATCCGGCGGCGCTGCCAACAGCGCTTCCAGCGCTTTTTCCATGCGGCCGCGGAAGTCGGGCGTGAGGATTTCAATGCGGGTCTTCGGTGCGACCGCGCGCACTTCACGAATGCAGTCGGCGAAATGGCCGGCGCCACCGTCGCGCAGGTCATCACGATCAACCGAGGTGATCACCACGTAGTTGAGCTTCATCGCGGCGATAGTCTTCGCCAGCGTCTTCGGCTCGTTCGGATCGAGCGGATCGGGGCGGCCATGGCCGACGTCGCAGAACGGGCAGCGGCGGGTGCACTTGTCGCCCATGATCATGAAGGTTGCGGTGCCATTGCCAAAGCATTCGCCGATGTTCGGGCAGCTCGCTTCCTCGCAGACAGTGACCAGCTTGTTCTCGCGCAGGATGTCCTTGATTTCGTAGAAGCGGGTCGAGGGCGATCCGGCTTTCACGCGGATCCAGTCGGGCTTGGGGAGTTTCTCTGCCGGTACGATCTTGATCGGGATGCGCGCGGTTTTGCCGGCGCCTTTCTGCTTTTCGCTGGGGTTGTAGGCGGGAGCAGCGGGGGAGTCTTTTTCGGTGGTCATGATATCTCGCGTCCGTCGCTTCGACGGGACAGCAGGCGTTCCTACGCCGGGGTTTACATCGATAACAAATTGATCAGGTTGCGAGCCAGCGCCTGTTGCACGTCGCGCAGCGGCGCTTCCGCGCCGACGGTTTTCATGTCCACTGTTGCCAGTCCTTCATAGCCGCAGGGATTGATCCACGAGAACGGGGCAAGATCCATTGCGACATTGAGGGACACCCCATGATAGGTGCAGCCGTTGCCGCGCACCTTCAGGCCGAGCGCGGCGATTTTTGCGCCTTTCCACGGGCCGCCGGCCATGTAGATGCCGGGTGCGCCGGGCTTGCGCTCGCCGTCCAGATTATACGCGCGCAGGGTTTCGATGACCGACTGTTCGATTTTATTCACGAATTCCCGCGCATACAGGCGCGCGCCCGGCTTGCGCCGCAAATCCATGAGCAGATAGACAACCACCTGGCCGGGACCGTGGTAGGTGACTTCGCCGCCGCGGTCGGTCTGGACCACCGGCGTGCCGTTCGCATCCAGTACATGCGACGGGTCGGCGCCGAGTCCGAGCGTGAAGACCGGAGGGTGCTCGACTATCCACAGTTCGTCCGGTGTGTCGGCAGTGCGCGCGTCGGTAAACGCACGCATCGCAGCGAAGGTGGTTTCATATGGCTCGACGCCGCGCTCGATGATGTTTGGAGTACGCATGATCGCTAGTTTACCGGGAGTAGCGATACCGGTCTCGCCGCAGCGACGACGCTGGCCGCAAGCAGGGATTGCGATTAATCAAAGCACGGTGAGGCATCTTCGCCAATGTTCTTCCTACGGGCTGAAAATCAGGCGGTGCGCTGCGCCGGCGATATCGCAGCCTTTCTTTGTTCAACCTTAGGAGACAACTCATGCAGTTCAGTACAAAAATGATTCCGCTGGCTGGCGCGATTGCATTTGCCTTTGCAGGTGCCGCATCGGCACAGGAACAAGTGGTCAAGATCGGCCACGTCGGCCCGATCTCGGGCTCGATCGCCCACCTGGGCAAGGACAATGAAAACGGCGCGCGCATGGCCATCGACGAGCTCAACGCCAAGGGCGTGACCATCGGCGGCAAGAAGATCAAGTTCGAACTGCTGGCCGAAGACGACGCCGCCGATCCGAAGCAGGGCACCGCCGCCGCGCAGAAGCTGGTCGATGCGAAGGTCAATGGCGTGATCGGCCACCTGAATTCCGGTACTACGATTCCGGCTTCCAAGATTTATCATGATGCAGGCATTCCGCAAATCTCGCCGTCGGCAACCAATCCGAAGTACACCCAGCAAGGCTTCAAGACCACCTTCCGCGTGGTGGCCAACGACGGCCAGCTTGGCGGCACCTTGGGCCGCTATGCAGCCGACCAGCTGAAGGCGAAGAAGGTTGCGGTAATCGATGACCGCACCGCTTACGGCCAGGGCGTGGCGCAGGAATTCATTAAGGGAGCGAAGGCGAAGGGTATTGAGGTTGTGGCACAGCAATACACGAACGACAAGGCGACCGACTTCAACGCGATTCTGACCGCCATCAAGCCGAGGAATCCGGACGTGGTCTTCTTTGGCGGCATGGACGCGGTAGCCGGTCCGATGCTGCGCCAGATGAAGGCGCTCGGCCTGAATTCGAAGTTCATGGGCGGCGACGGCATCTGTACCGAAAATCTGGTCAATCTGGCGGGTGATGCGATCGGCTCTCCCGGAAAGGTCGTTTGTGCAGAAGCGGGCGGCGTGGAGGAAGCGCAGAAGAAGGGCATGGACGAGTTCCGCGCAGCCTACAAGAAGAAGTTTGGCATCGACGTTCAGCTCTACGCACCGTACGTTTACGACGCAGTGATGGTGATGGTCGAGGCGATGAAGAAGGCAGGCTCCGCCGAGCCGGCGAAGTATCTGCCGGAGCTGGCGAAGATCAACTACAAGGGCGTGACCGGCAATATCGCCTTCGACAGCAAGGGCGACATCAAGAACGGCGCACTGACGCTGTACACCTACAAGGACGGCAGGCGCGACGTGATCGCCGTGGTCCGGTAAGGCATCTGCTCCACCCTTCCCGACAGCGGCTGGTATCCAGTCGCTGTCGGGTATCGCAGCAAACCCCTCGCTTCTCTCTCCGCTTGTTCAGCCAATTCATCGCTCTGGTGACGGTGCGGCTCCATGCTGGCAAACTAGGCGTTTCTATCCAATCGCATCTTCGCAATGAGCAAAAAACACATCGGCCTGATCTATGCCGGCGGCACCATCGGCATGATGCAAACGGCGCAGGGTTATGCGCCGATGCCGGATTTTCCCGCGACGCTGGGCGCGCTGCTGCACGACAGGCACGGTGACCTGCCGCAGTACACGCTGCATGCGTATGCGGACCCGATCGACAGCGCCAATGCGACGCCTCACGACTGGCAGCGCATCGGCCGCGACATCGCCGCGCGCTATCAGGATTACGACGGCTTCGTCGTACTGCACGGTACCGACACGATGGCTTACACCGCCGCCGCGCTCTCCTTCATGCTGCAAGGCTTGCGCAAGCCGGTGATCCTGACCGGTTCGCAGATTCCGCTCGGCGCCGCCCGCACGGACGCGGCGCACAACCTGATCGCCGCACTGCAGCTGGCAGTATCGGATGCGATTAGCGAAGTCGCGATCTGCTTCGATCAACGTCTGCTGCGCGGTAATCGCGCCACCAAGCTGAGCAGCGAAAGGTTGGACGCCTTCGACAGCCCCAACTATCCACGGCTGGCCGAGATCGGCATCGATCTGCGCTTCAATTTACCAGCGCTGTTGCCGCGCGCGTCCGGCGAGCGCTTCGAACTGCCGGAATACGGACGGCATATGGTGGTGCCGCTGCGGTTTGCACCCGGCTTGCCACTGCAGGCAGTGCAGGCATTGCTCGACCTGCAGCCACAGGCGGTGATCCTGCAATGCTATGGCGCCGGGAATGTGCCAGACCGCGATCCGGCGCTGCTCGACATGCTTCGACGCGCCAGCGAGCGCGGCACGGTGCTGGCAGCATGCAGCCAGTCGCCGCACGGGCAGGTGTCGGTAGGCACTTATGCAGCAGGTGCGGGAATGACATCCGCAGGCGTCATCGGTACGGGCGACATGACATTCGAGGCGATTTACGCCAAGCTGCATCACCTGTTGGCGATGGGACTGCCACCGGACGAAGTCAGGCGCGGTTTGCTGCGTGATTTGAGCGGAGAAATAACTACCTGAATAGTGTTTTTGTCACTTCGCGTCATCCCGCGCGGCGCGCGTGATCTCAAACCGAGGCAAATGCGCGGACCGGAGATCCCTCGCTCCGGGATGACACGCCCTAGACGCTGCCTTCCTTCTCGATCACCAGGATGCGCGCCGCGCCGCGCGGATGGGCGACATGCTCGCAGCCGATGCCGGCGAAGAAAACGTCGCCGGCACGCAGTTCCACCGATTTCTCGATGCCGTTCTCGCGGTAGTGCATATCGACGCAGCCATCCATCACGGCGAACACCTCTTCGCCGTCATTCACATGCCATTTGTATGGCGTATCGGTCCAGTGCAGGCGCGTGGTAACGCCGTTCATGCTGGCGATGTCCAGCGCGCCCCATGCTCTTTCCGCTGTAAATTCGCGGCTGCGTATTACTTTCAAGATTGATCCCCCGTTATTTCTGCAGGCTGCACTGGCGCAGCCCGATTTCCGTATTTCTGCCGGCGAGGCGCTGCATCAGCTCGCGCAGCGGCTTGCGTATGTCGGCAAGGATGGAGCTGCGGTTCCCGCCTGCCACGTCAATCCGGCTGTCGCTCCCGTCCGCTTCCAGCACGATCCTGAGGCCTGGAGGCACAGGGAAACTGTCGCCTTCCGAGAGCCAGTAGTCATGCGATATGCCTTCTACGGTAAGCCACACCCGGCCGTGCAGTACACGCAAAGTTCTTGCGCAATCGGCAATGCCTGAAACGGCGTGGCCTGCATCGATATTGATGTATTGCTTTGTGAATATGCCTCTCATGATAACGCTCCTTGAAAGAGATGCAGAAAGATGCTTCGTTTTTCAACCATCATTCCTACGTCATGGAGCCATTCTAGTTGTTGACTGCGGCTTGACTAAACGATAAGTTTTCACTTTTTTTGTTAGATTTACTCACATAGCCATGGCTGACCTGAGACGCCTTCCCAACCTTGCCGCATTGCGCGCCTTTGAAGCGGCTGCCCGACATGAAAATTTCTCGCGAGCAGCGGATGAAATCCATGTGACACATGGCGCGATCAGCCATCAGGTGCGTGCGCTTGAGGAGGAGCTGGGCGTGCCGCTGTTCGTGCGGCATGGCAAGCGGCTTGCCATTACTGCGGAAGGCGAGCGCTTTGCGGCGACACTGCGCAAGGCACTGATGGAGATCGCATCGGCCACCGCAGCGCTGCAAGCCGATGCGAAACAGATGCGCCTTACTGTCACCGCCTTGCCGGCATTCGCCGCACGCTGGCTGTCGCCGCGGCTGGGCGGCTTCATTGAACAGTATCCGGAAATGGAAGTGATGCTGCAGTCGAGCAGCCACCTGACCGATTTCGTGCGCGAATCAGTGGACATCGGCATCCGTTTCGGCAGCGGCAATTATCCCGGGCTCGCGGTCGAGAAAATCATGGACGACTATTACTATCCGGTCGCAAGCCCCCGCTTCAACGGCGGCCGGTTGCCGCAGTCACCGCAGAAGCTGGTGCGGAATACCCTGTTGCGTTGCGAAGGCGAGCCATGGACGCCATGGTTCCGCGCGGCCGGCGTGGATGCGCCGGAGCCGACCAGCGGGCTGATATTTCAAGATTCCTCGATGATGGTGCGGGCCGCCGCCGATGGTAACGGCATTGCGCTGGCACGTCATGTGATCGCGATATCGGATATCGAGGCGGGCAATCTGGTACGGCTGTTCGATGTAGCGGTGCAGTGCCCGCATGCGTATTACCTGGCATGCCCGCCCGAGGCCTTGCGCAAGCCGCAGGTGCAGGCATTCAGGAGCTGGCTGCTGGCCGAGATCGAGAAGGCGGGCGTGCCGGCGGCGAAATGATCAGAGCACCACTTTCACCATCGGATGCGACGACAGTGCGCGATATAGGTTGTCGAGCTGTTCGCGGCTGGTCGCGCGCACCGTGACGGTGAGCGACAGGTAGGTGCCTTTCGACGACGGGCGCATTTCCATCTTGCCGGCATGGAAGGTCGGATCGTGCAGCGTCACGACTTCCACCATGGTTTGTGCGAATGCATCCTGCATGACGCCCATGATCTTGATCGGGAAGTCGCTCGGGTATTCGATGAGGCTATCGGTAGGTTGTGGCATGGTGTTCTCGCTGATGCCGTTGCAGATGCGATCGGAACGGCGAATTTCAATGTTTTTATTGTACGCGCTTGGCATCCTGATAGGCCGCATACAGGGCACGGAAAACCGGCCCGGGCCTGCCAGCGGCAATGGGTTTGCCGTCGATGGACACGACCGGCAGCACTTCGCGGCCAGCCGAGGACAACAGCACTTCATCGGCGGCGAAAACCTCTTCGCGTGCGATGCGGCACGCCTCAAACGGAATATTGCAGCTTGCGCATAATTCCTCGATCAGGCTGTAGCGGATGCCTTCGAGGATCAGCCTGTCCCGCGGCGGCGCCATCAGTCTTCCATTCCGGACGATCCACACGTTCGACGAAGCGCCTTCGGTCAGGAAGCCGTCGCGGAACTGGATCGCTTCGAGGACGCCTTCCTCGGCTGCTTGCTGCGCGGCGAGCACATTGCCCAGCAGCGAGATCGATTTGATATCGCAACGCAGCCAGCGCAGGTCTTCGACCGAGATGCAGGCGACGCCGTTTTCGCGCACTTCGGCGGACGGCACGCTCAAAGCATTGGTCATGATGAAAACGGTCGGCGTCGCATCCTTCGGAAACGCATGCGCGCGCCGGGCGACGCCGCGCGTGATCTGCATGTAGATCAGCTGGTCGTCGGCCGGATGTGCATCGGCCACCTTGCCGATCAGAGCCATCCATTCTTCCTCGGTATGTGGATTCGCAATCGCGATTGCATCGAGGCTGCGAGACAGGCGCGCCAGATGCTGTTTCGCGCGGAACAACCTTCGCGCATACATCGGTATCACTTCATACACGCCGTCGCCGAAGATGAAGCCGCGGTCCAGTACCGGAATCTTTGCTTCGGAAAGCGGCGTCAGTGCGCCGTTGAGATAGACGAGAGGATCGTGCATATATGAAAAGGGCCGACGCTTGCGGTCGGCCCTGCAGTAGAGGAAAGAAGCGGGATTACTTCATCCACAGCCGCATGGAATCCCATGCGCGGCCGAAGATGCTGGCCTGGTTGACCTGCTCCAGCGCGACCACCGGCAGTTCGGTCAGCGGCTTGTCATCAACCATCATCTTCAGCGTGCCGACCTTGCTGTTCTGGTTGATCGGTGCAACCAGCGGGTCCTTGCGCTCCAGTACCGGCTTCATCTTGCCGGCGACGCCCTTCGGCACGGTTACGTACACATCATGCGTGAAGCCGATCTTGACCTGGTTCTTCGAGCCTTTCCAGACTTCCGGCGACTCCACCGGCTGGCCCTTCGCATACAGGCGCACGGTGTCGAAATTCTGGAAGCCCCAGTTCAGCAGTTTCTGGCTTTCCTGCGCGCGCACTTGATCGGATACGGTGCCGAGCACCACCGAAATCAGGCGACGGTCGCCGCTGCCGCCGTTTGGCCGTTTGGCCGACGAGATCAGGCAGTAGCCGGCGGCTGCGGTGTGGCCGGTCTTCATGCCATCGACCGTCGGGTCCAGCCACAGCAGGCGATTGCGGTTCGGCTGCGTGATCTTGTTATAGGTGTATTCCTTGGTGGAATAGATCTTGTAGTGCTCCGGATGATCGATGATCAGGCGCGTGGCCAGCTTGGACAAGTCTTCCGCGGTCGAGTAGGTGTCCGGGCTGGGCAGGCCGTGCGGATTGCTGAACCTTGTGTTCTTCAGGCCCATGCGCTCCGCTTCACGGTTCATCAGCGTGACGAATGCGTCCTCGGTGCCGGCAACCGCTTCGGCCAGCGCGACGGCGGCATCGTTACCGGACTGGACGATCAGGCCGTACAGCAGGTCATTGACCTTCACCGGCGTGGCCGGGTCGATGAACATCTTCGAGCTGCTCTTATCGACTTTCCATGCGCGCACCGACACATTGACCATCTGGTTCGCATCCAGCCGCTTTTCCTTGATCGCCGAGAAAGCCAGGTAGGCGGTCATGATCTTGGTCAGCGATGCCGGTTCGATGCGCATCGTCGGGTCCTGCGAGGCGAGCACCTGGCCGCTGGTGGCGTCGAGAAGCAGCCAGGACTTGGCGGCAATGGTCGGTGCGGGAAGCGCCTGCGCGAATGCGGCAGACAATGAGAAAGCAGTGGCGGCAAGTGCCGCAAGGAATTTTTTCATTGGTTGCAAAAATGTGAAATTCCCGCCCGAAAGACGGCGGATGACTAGAGGAAACAAGCAGTTGATTATAGCGCCGCTGTTTCCGGCCCGTTGCAGAGCGCCTTGATTGCCGGTCAAACCATGATGGTTTCGGGGCAAGATTTCAGCGGTGCCACATTTCGACCACGAAATTCTTTATATGTTGCAACTTGCGGTGAAAAAAATGATCCGCGCCGGGAATCACGATCACCGGCAGGTCTTGGGGGCGCGCCCAGTTGAGTACATCCGATAGCGGAATGGTATCGTCCTGCTCGCCATGGATCAGGATGGTATTGCTCGGAACCGTAGGCATCGCCCATTTGCCGGCGGCGCTACCGACCAATACCAGCCGTTCCGCCGCGCGGCCCTGCTTGATCAGTCGCTGCTGCAGCTGTGCCTGCACGAAGGTGCCGAAGGAAAAGCCGCAAAGCGCCAGTGGCAGGTTCGGATACTGCTGTTGCATGTGTGTTAGCAGTGTTTCCATGTCATCGGTTTCGCCGAGGCCATTGTCGTGCACGCCTTCCGATTTGCCGACGCCGCGGAAATTCATGCGCACTGCCGCGTAGCCAAGTGCAACGAAAGCGCGCGCCAGCGTCTGCGCCACCTTGTTGTCCATGGTGCCGCCATACAGCGGATGCGGATGGGCGACCAGCGCCAAGCCGCGCGGGGCCGAATCGGGCAGGTCCAGCGCGCATTCGATTGCGCCGGCATTGCCGGGGATGGAGAAGCGTCGGGTTTGGGAGTTCATCGTTGCTGGTAGATGCGGTGGTATGCGTCCGTGAGATTCCTTACTGCGTTCGGAATGGCCGGGTCACGAACGACCGGGGTACGAATGCCAATGAATCAAATTTTCAGCCGTTCGACGACCTTGCCGCCGACCAGGTGCGAATCGATGATTTCATCGATGTCATGCTGATCGACATAGGTGTACCAGGTGCCTTCCGGGTAAACCACCAGCACCGGCCCTTCTTCGCAGCGGTCGAGGCAGCCCGCCTTGTTGATGCGCACCTTGCCCTGGCCATTCATCTGAAGCTGCTGGATGCGCTTTTTCGCATGTTCCTGTGCAGCCTGCGCACCCTTGTCGGCGCAGCAGGGGCGGCCTTCCTCGCGATGGTTGAGGCAAAAGAAAACATGATGCTGATAGTAAGGCTTGTCGGACATGGCGGGTCTGATTCAAGAGTATTGCGGGGAAGGCGCCATGATACACCGCGCTCATTTCCCCTTCAGGCGATGCACCGGATGCAGCAGGAACCAGAGCGCGAAGAAGGGCCAGAACACCGAAAGGAAGTGGGCCGCGCCGTTGAAATTGAGGAATTTGCCCTGTATCCATGCTTGCAGCGTCGCGACGAAATACGGGTTGGCCGGCACCAGGTTGATTGCAATACAACCGATCAGCAGGCTGATCGCTGCCAGCCGCCGCTGCACCGTTGGCGGCGCGTAGGCGAGGCCGCCGACCATCATCACGCCGATCAGCACGCCGCCTTTTGCGCCGGGCGTCATCCATGCGAGCGCATTGGCCGGGGTAAAGAGCAGCGCGTTTGCCATCAGCTTCACCATCAATGCAGCTGTCAGCAGCAATACCAGCAGCGCCGCCTTGGGGGCGTGCTTGCGCAGCAGGCAGGAGAAGGTCAGAAGCGCACCGGTCGTGCCGAACGCAGTGATCAGCGTCTCGGACAGCCAGTACTCCTGCACGCTCAGTTCCAGGCCTTTCGTCAGCAGCGCCACCAGATCGATTGGCGCTTCCAGCCAGTCGGACAGCCAGTCGGACAGGATGGCCATGAACTGGCCATGGCCGAACAGATAACCCTGCGGATAGAGCTGCGCCAGCGGCCACAGTCCCATCACGATCAGGCCGCGTCCCGCCTCGGGGATGAACCACTGGTGCCGCAGTTGCAGCAGGCGACTCTCTTCGAGGAACGTGCGGCTCAGGAGTATGCCGGCGGCCGCACCGATGCTGGTACCGGCGACATTGGTCAGGAAGTCGAGGTTGGAAGAAACCCGGTTCGGCAGGAAGGTCTGCACCGCTTCCATCGCGCCGGACAGCAGCATGCCGCACAACACGGCAACCAGCGCGGCGGCAATGCCGCGCATGGACGGATGCAGCGCAAACACCACCAGCGCGCCGAACGGCAGGTAGCCGATCACATTGGTGATGACATCGAAGCCGGTCCAGTAATGCGGCATCGGCATCGAAAGGAAGGCCCACGGCGCCAGGCCGATGTCGCGCCAGTTCGAGAACGGATACAGGCTGGCATAGACGATCAGGAAGACATACATCAGCAGGCCGACTCGCGCGCCGATCGACGGATGGGCGGCGGTTCCGGCCTGCGCGGCGTGCAGGTGCTCCTCGTTTTGCAGCATGTTCGTCATCGGCGTGGCGGCGTAAACCGGATCGTCATTTCAGGTTCAGCGTCGCCAGCCATGCGATCAGGTCGGTAATTGCCGCATCGCTGGCCGTGGCCAGGGCCTTTGCACCGCCGGCGGCATCGTCGCTCGGCGACGGAACTTGTCGGACGAAGCTCTTGTGCGCGACCAGCGTGCGGCCCCGGAATACCGAGGCGCGCAGGCTGAGCTGCGCGCTGCTCTGCGTGGGCGAGTCGAAGCTCTGCGTGAAGTCGTCCGCCTCGATGCGCAACACCGGCACATTGGCAGCGCCGTGGGAGGCGGCGAGTGCGACGCCGCCGGCCTGCGCGATACGGGCCTTAAGGCGCTGCAGCAGCAATTGCGCCGGCGGCATGATCCAGCGTGCATGCGCATACGGGCGTGGCTGCTGGCCGTCCGCGTAATTCAGCCTGTAGAAGATACGGGTGCTGTCGAGCCAGGCCGGCGCATAAATCTCGGCAATGCTGATCGGAGGAAGCGCGGGCATACCGGCCTGCTGCACCGGCAGCGGCCCGAGATCGTACAGGTTGGCCGGTTCCGATCTGCCGGCGGCACAGCCGGCAAGCAATGCGCTGCCGGCTGCCAGCAGCAGCGCAAGGATGATCTGAAGCAGTTTTTTCATGCGTGTTCTCCCCTTATCTCGATGGCGCGACAAAGCCGGATTCGCCCGGCCCCGGCTCCATTTCCGGGCCGCCGAACAGCACGCTTTGCGGGCGCTCGCGCCAGCTGTTGAGCGTGCGGTTGAATTCGCGTATCGACGAGCGCGCATCGTTAATCACAGGCAGCGTTTCGTGCTCCAGCCTGTCGGCAGCGGTGCGTACCTGCGCTGCAGCCCCGGCGACTTCCGCAAGCGCGCCATCGGGCGCCTGCAGCGTCGTCACCATGCCGTCGAGGTTGTTGGTTAGCTTCTGCGCATCGACCGACAAGGCATTCAGCGAATTCAGCGTCTGCTGTGCCTGCGCAGTCATTGCGGGCAGCTTCGACAGGGTTGGCTGCAGCTGGCGTGGGATCGTTTGCAGTTCGGTTGCTGCCTTGCTGATGTTGTCGAACGCGGTCAGCATCTTCTCCTGGTTCTCGTCGCGCATCAGGTTGTTGACGCGTTTTGCCAGCTCTTCGGTCTGCTGCAGGATCGCCAGACCACGGGTCTGCAGCTGGTCAAACAGGCTGGGCCGCATTTCGATACGCGCGATGTTTTCCTCGCTGCTTGGCACCCGGACCGGGCGGCTGCCGTCGTCATCCAGCTGCACATAGGCGATGCCGGTCACGCCCTGATAGCCGAGCGTCGCGAAGGTCGATTGCGTAATCGGCGTATCGGGGCGGACGCTGATATGCACCAGAATCTGGCCAACCTCGCGTGGATCGAAGGTGATTTCCTCGACCTTGCCCACGTCCAGCCCGCGATACCGCACCGCAGCCTGCGGATTGAGGCCGGGAACCG
>JAEZVM010000208.1 GCA_023420795.1 Pseudomonadota bacterium | reverse complement strand
TGGCTGGTGATGACATGATTCAGATGGGTCGCGATCACAGTGCCCGCATCCACCACGGTGTAGCCCATCGCCTGCGCCTGATCGCGCAGGCTGGCATCGATCCAGATGGCGGGAAGGCCGAATGCCGGATCGGTGGTCACGGTGCCGGGCAACGTGCCGCTGACCATTCCCGGATTGATGGCCAGGAACTGGCCGATATGCGATTCGCCGCTGCCGACTTCAACGCCCTTGAGGGTGATCCGGTACGCCGAAGGCTTCAGTTCGAGGTTGTCACGAATATGCACTGGCGGCGACAGGAAGCCGACTTCCTGCGCGAACTTCTTGCGGATACCCTTGATCCGGCGCAGCAGCTCGCCGCCCTGTGTCTTGTCCACCTGCGGAATCAGGCGATAGCCGACTTCCAGGCCAAGCGTATCGACCGGAACGATATCCTGCCAGGTCGCCTCTTCCACTTCGGGCGGGGCGACCGCTGCCTCGGGTTCCGGCTGCCGGACATCTGCCTGCTTCGCGCGCTTGGTAAGCGCGTGGCCTATGCCCCAGAGCCCGGCCGCCAGCAGCAGGAAAGCGATATGCGGCATTCCTGGAATCAGCCCCATGCCGCCAATGATGGCGGCTGTGATATACAGCACCCGCGGATTGGCAAACAGCTGCCCCGTCAACTGCGAGCCGATATCCTGCTCGCTTGCGACACGGGATACCACCACACCTGCGGCAACCGAAATGATCAGCGAAGGAATCTGCGCAACAAGGCCGTCACCAATAGCCAGCAGCGTGTAGTTCTTGATCGCGGTATCGAATGCCAGATCATGCTGCACCATGCCCACAATCAGGCCGCCGGCAATGTTAATGATCGTCACCATGATGCCGGCAATCGCATCGCCGCGCACATATTTACTGGCACCGTCCATCGCGCCGTAGAATTCGGCTTCCTGTCCAACCTCGGTACGGCGGCGACGTGCCTCCTGCTCACCGATCAGGCCGGCATTAAGATCGGCATCGATCGCCATCTGCTTGCCCGGCATCGCATCCAGCGCGAAGCGTGCTCCGACTTCCGCGATACGGCCTGCACCCTTGGTCACCACCACGAAGTTGATGATGGTGAGGATGACGAACACGACGATACCGACGGTGTAATTTCCGCCGATCAGGAAGTGGCCGAATGCCTCGATCACTTTGCCGGCCGCATCCGGGCCGGTATGGCCTTCCGTTAGCACCACACGGGTCGAGGCCACGTTGAGCGAAAGGCGCAGCATGGTAGAAACCAGCAGCACTGTCGGAAATACCATGAAGTCGAGCGGCTTGACCGTGTACAGGCTGGTCAGCAGGATGATGATTGATAGCGCGATATTGAAGCTGAAGAACATGTCGAGCGCGAACGCCGGCAGCGGCAGCACCATCATCGCCAGCATCATGATGATGAGAATTGGCGCCGCAAGCGCTCTCGTTCCTTGTCCCGTAAGCCAGGCCGGCAATCTCATGCTGTTCATTGCATCAACCTGCTAGCGTTTTTTTCCTGTGCAACGGGATTGAGCGGATCGAGCTCCGGCGGAACCTCCACATCATCCGGTTCTTCGGGGCGCACGCCGCCATTCTTCTTGTAGGCGCGTAGCTGGAACACGTAGGCGAGCACTTCCGCAACAGCCGTGTACAGGCCTTCAGGAATCTCGTCGCCCAGCTCGGTATGCGTATAGAGCGCACGCGCCAGCGGCGGCGCTTCGAGCAGCGGGACATTGTGTTCAGCCGCCAGCTCGCGAATCTTGGCCGCGACTTCATCCGCTCCCTTGGCCACCACCGTCGGTGCGCGCATCTTGCCGTCCGCATACTTGAGCGCGACCGCATAGTGCGTCGGGTTGGTCACCACCACGTCGGCGGTCGGCACTTCGGACATCATGCGGCCTCTTGCCATTTCGCGCTGCAGCTGTCGGATCCGGGCCTTGACATGCGGGTCGCCATCGGATTCCTTGGATTCCTGGCGCACTTCTTCGCGGGTCATCTTCAATTTGTTCGAGTAATGCCACAGCTGATAGGGAACGTCGATCAATGCAATCAGCACGAGACTGCAGACGATCGTGATGAAACTGGTCAGCAGCATGCTGCCAACGTGCGCGCTACCGGTCGTCAACGGATCCAGCGTCAGGCCCAGCAACTCTTCCATCTGGCTGGAGATTACGAACCAGGATACGGTTCCGACCAGCAGCGCCTTGGCGATCGCCTTGACCAGTTCCACGGCGGAGCGGGTGGAAATCATGTTACCCAGCCCCTTCAATGGGTTGAGGCGGCCGAAATTCGGCTGCAGCGCCTTGCCGCTGAAAAGCCAGCCGCCGATCAGGATCGGCGACGCCGCTGCAACCAGCATCAGCAAAAGAGCGAATGGCGCAAAACCGATCAGCAGGTCCACGATGCTCGCGGCCAAACGCATAACCAGCAAGTCGAAATCGAAGGCCTGCTCCCGCTCCAGCGTGAGGCCGGAAGCAAGCATGTGATTAATCCGGTTCACGAGATCGCCGCCCAGAACCCACAAGCCGATACCGGCCGCGAGCAGAACCGTGCACGTGGCGAGCTCGCGCGAGCGGGGAATATCGCCTTCCTCGCGTGCCTGTTCAAGTCGCCGGGGCGACGCTGGTTCTGTTTTTTCGAGATCGCTGTCTTCGGCCATCGCCGACTCCTGTTGCACCCCTCGCGCCAAGAATGACGGATTGAGGGACCATCAGGCACGATTATTGGCCAGACAGGAGGTATGTCATCGGGGGAATAGCCGAGGAAACCCCCCGCTTTTCGTCAGTGCGGCGGAGGGTAAACGCAGAAGGAGATTACAGGTGCAGGCTCTGCGCCCAGGCAATCGCAGCCAGATGCGCCTGATTCACATGCTCGGCACTGACGAACAGGTTGCCCGCCATCGACGCAACATCCCCGGCGTTCGACTCACATGCTTCAGCCAGTGCGATGAACGGGCCGTAAATCCCCTCGCGGGAAAGCAGGGCTTCGGATACTGAATCGGATAGTTGAATCTTTTCCAACACCTCTTCCATCGGAATGCCGAGCAGGCGATCGAGCAGCGAGAACATGCCGGCCACGAACATGTTTTCCGCCTCGCTCTTCGGCAGGAATCCGGCGCAAAGAAGTTCTGCAAAACGACCGCGGATTACGGCGGTCTGCATCAGTACCGGCGAATAGCCGGTCGTGGTGGAAGTTGCCATCAACAGACCGAGCCAGCGGTACAGAGGCGAATATCCCAGCAGCGTGACTGCATGTCTGAGCGACTGGATTTCGCAGCCGAGGCCGAATCCCGCCGAATTGATGTATCTCAGCAGCCGGTAAGAGAGCGCGGCATCGCGCTTCAGCACGCTTTCGAGTTGCCTGACGTCGTCGCCGTTCTTCACCATTTCCATCAGTTCGAGGATCATGGTCTGCGCGGGGTTCAGCTCCCTCGGCTGCTCTTGCAGGCGAGGCGTCAGGTGAAGATTGCCGGCGAATGCATGCATGCCCATTGAAGCGCACAGATCGTACTGCTGCCAGTCGGTGATATCGTGGCCGATCAGGTGGGCGATCTGCAGATCCAGTGCACGAAATTGTCTTACCTGTTCGGCGAAGTCCGGTGCGGCACAGGAAATCTCAATATGCGAGGCAGCCGCCAGTAGTCCTTTTTCAGATGCCGAGCTCGCGCCGCGCAAGGAAATGCTGTATCCCTGCGCGCCGAGCATCCTGAGTGAGGTTATCTTGTCGACATCAGTAAGATCGCCGGCATCGACCGCCATCACGGTACGCTTTTTCGGCAGTCCGGCAAACGCCTCTGCCGCGAACATGCCGGGAGTCGCCGGCAGGAAGAGCAGATGATCACCCAGGGAAATGCCGGTTTCTGTTCCGGTCATTTGCGCAGCAATGAAACCGGTCAGAGCGCGCGCCTGCGCCTCACTCAGCTTCGCGCCATTGCTCTGCCAGCAAAGCTCGTAGCCCAGCACGCGTTCCTGCGAGTTCAGCAAGGGTTGGCGGACAATGAAATTCTGTTCTTGCATGACTGTCTAAATTACCTACTCAACGGCGCAACGATCGCCAGAGGCCACGCGAGCCTGATCCTCAGAATCCAAGACTTTCCAGCAGATCATCCACCTGCTCCTGGCCGGCGACCACATCCGGATTTCCCTCGGGGTTGATCTGAGGGCCGTTCAACAGACCCGAACCGACATCGCGCCGCGCTTCAGGTGGCGCATAGTCAAGCAACAACTGTACAAGCTGCTGCTCGATTCCGTGCGCGAGTTCCGTCACCTTCTTGATGACCTGCCCTGTCAGGTCCTGAAAGTCCTGCGCCATCATGATGGTCAGCAGTTGCTGCTTTGTCATCCCGGCATCGTTTCTCGTCTGCTCAAGATAAGTCAGCGTGCTCTCCGCCAGGCTCCGATAGCGCTCCTCGGAGAACGAAGACTGCAGCAATGATTGCCAGTTCTGTGCAAGCTCGTTCGCACCCGCGTCTATCTTTTCCTGCAGAGGGGTTGCCGCGTCGGTGGCGTTGAGCACGCGTTGCGCAGCCTGCTCGGTCATTTTCGCGACATAGCTCAGGCGATCCCTGGCGGTCGGCATCTCGTGCGCGGCCTTTTCGATCAGCTTGTCGAAACCGAGCGCGCGCAGATTGTCGTGCAAGCTTCTCGTCATCTGGCCGATGCGCGCCAGGACTTCATCCTGCGCAGCAAGACTCACGGCCGGCGATGCGCTTGCGCCGGCCCCGGATTGATGGAGAAGCTTGTCCAACTCAGCCTCCCGACGCGATCTTCTCGAAAATCTTGGTGAGCTTCTCGTCGAGCGTCGCCGCAGTGAACGGCTTTACCACGTAGCCATTTGCACCGGCCTGCGCGGCGGCGATGATGTTTTCCTTCTTGGCCTCTGCCGTCACCATCAGCACCGGCAACTTGGACAGCGCGGCGTCGGCACGAATGTTCTGCAACATCGTCAAGCCGTCCATGACCGGCATATTCCAGTCCGTGATGACGAAATCGAACTGCTCGCTGCGGAGTTTCGAAAGCGCCATGGCGCCGTCTTCGGCTTCATCCACGTTTGCATAGCCCAACTCTTTCAACAGATTGCGAACGATACGACGCATCGTCGAAAAATCGTCAACAACCAAGAATCTCGTTTTTGGGTCAGCCATGAGTTACTCCAATAATCCTTTAACGCGTTATCGAGCCAATCGACCGTTCCACATCCGGCTTGAACGGCCAAGTATAAATAATCCGAGCGCTATTATGCACTGTGTCAACAGCGACGGCGGTTACCGTCAAACAAAAACCAAGCAATCCATCACCACATCAGACACGCAATGCACGGCTGCTGTGTGCGGCAAGGTATTCCAGCACCATCCTGGGCAACGCATTCAGCGATCCCACTTCATGAGCGGCGCCGACCGCGATCGCTTCGCGCGGCATGCCGAAGACGACGCATGATGCCTCATCCTGAGCGAAGTTGTAGGCACCTGCATTCTTCATTTGCAGCATGCCGGCAGCGCCGTCCTTGCCCATCCCGGTAAGGATCACGCCTACCGCATTTTTCCCCGCGCACTGCGCGGCCGAAGCAAACAGCACATCCACCGATGGCCGGTGCCGGTTGACCGGCGGCCCCTGGTCGAGCTGTGTCACATAGTTCGCCCCGCTGCGCGCAAGCAGCAGGTGCGAGTGGCCCGGTGCGATGTAGGCATGGCCGGGCAGAATCCGCTCGCCGCCAGCTGCTTCGCTAACGGTAATCTTGCACAGGCCATCGAGCCGTTTTGCGAAGGAGCGCGTGAACCCCTCCGGCATGTGTTGGGTGATCAGAATGCCCGGGCAATCGGACGGCATCTGCATCAGGAAATCCTTGATTGCCTCGGTTCCTCCGGTGGAGGCACCGATGATGATCAGCTTTTCACTACTGGTGAGCGGGTTACGAATCATCGGCAGCGCTTCCCCGCTCTGCACCGGAGCGGCATCCGCCACCGTGCGCGCCCTGACACGCGCCTTCGAGGCCGCACGTATCTTGTCGGCGATCAGGTCCGAATACTCATGCATGCCGCTCTGGATCGACAGCTTCGGTTTGGTCACGAAATCGACCGCGCCGAGCTCCAGCGCGCGCAAGGTGATTTCATTGCCACGCTCGGTAAGCGACGACACCATGACAACGGGCATGGGTCGCAGGCGCATCAGTCTTTCGAGAAAATCAAGGCCGTCCATCCGCGGCATTTCCACATCCAGCGTCAGCACATCCGGATTGGTGCGCTTGATCAGGTCGCGCGCAACGATCGGATCGGGCGCGGTGCCGACGACCTCCATGTCGGGCTGTTCATTGACGATCTGCGTCATCACGCTGCGAATCAGCGCGGAGTCGTCAACAATGAGCACTTTGATTTTCATACCTTATTCCCCTGCTTCCCCGGCAATCAGAACAGCTCGACAGAGCCCGCCACCGGAGCGGTCTGGAGCCGGTTCGCATAATCCTGCTCCCGATTGACCAGCGTATTGTTATTGAGTTGTCTCAGTTTCTTGACCAGCACCTTGCCCGTGCGCGGAAAAAAATACACCTTGCGCGGATAGATATCGTTGAGGTCTTCCGCCACCACGCGAATGTTCTCGGCCCGCAGATATTGCCGGACGAATGCCGCATTGCGTTCCCCGACATTGATCGCGATGAAGCCGCGCAGCACATTGCCGCCGCCGAACACCTTCGCCTCCAGGTTTTCCCTTCTCGCGCCGGCCTTCAGTAGGTCGTTGATCAGCACTTCCATCGCGTAAGTACCGTAGCGCATCGAAGCAGAGACCGGGCTGTCGGCATCGCCGCCGTCGGGCAGCATGAAATGGTTCATCCCGCCGATGCCGGTGACGCGGTCGCGAATGCATGCGGAAACGCAGGACCCGAGCACGGTCACGATCAGCATGTCCTTGCAGGTGTAATAGTATTCGCCGGGAAGTATCTTCGCCGCGTCGCAATCGAATGTCCGGTCATAATAGACATTGGTCGCGAAATGTTCTTCTAGTGGAAAGCTCATAGCTTATTTCTCAAACCGGCGCGAGGTTGCTCCATTGACCACGGCTTTGGCGTCAAGCTCGTACACGGTTTTGCCGCGCAGCCTGAACAGATTGGATACGTACAGAAAATTCTCGGAGTGTCCGGCAAACAGCAACGCATCCGGCTTCATCAACGGAGCAAAGCGAGTCAGGATTTTACCCTGCGTCGGCTTGTCAAAATAGATCATTACGTTGCGGCAGAAGATCGCGTCGAACGGACCTGATATCGGCCAGTGGTCGGACAACAGATTAAGTTGCTTGAATGTCACCATCTGGCGCAGTTCGGGCCGCACCCGCACCATGCCCTCATGCCGCCCCTTCCCTTTCAGGAAGAAGCGTTTAACGCGCTCCGGCGCCATCCTTTCCACCCGATCCATCGGATAAACGCCGTTTTCACCCGTTGCCAGGACATTGGTATCGATGTCGGTTGCGATGATATGCGCCGGCGGGGTCAGTGTGTTGAACGTCTCGCACAGCGTCATCGCAATCGAATAAGGTTCTTCGCCGGTCGAACTGGCGGAGCACCAGATCTTGATCGGCTCCTGAATCTTGCGGACATGATCGGCAAGAATCGGAAAATGGTGCGCCTCACGGAAGAACGAGGTCAGATTGGTGGTCAGCGCATTGGTGAATGCCTCCCATTCCTCGTCCTGCTGCCCGCGCTCAAGCGAATCCAGATACGCCTCGAACGACCGGATGCCGGTTGCGCGCAGCCGGCGCGCCAGACGGCTGTACACCATCTCCTGCTTGCTCTCCGCGAGCGCGATGCCGGCGCGCTGGTAAATCAGCGCACGCACCCTCTCGAAGTCACGGGAAGTGAATTCGAACTCCTTCGAGGTTTCCACTTTGTTCAGTCTTGCGGAAGTCACCAGGCCTGTTTCCTATTAATTAACAACACAGCATCATTTCGCGGCAGGCGCGGCCGACCGATAACCCACCCGAAAACCACCCCAGTGCCGCCCCTTTACGTAAATCGGCACAGAAAGGTCATGCATCACCTCACCGGTATCGCGCTTGTAGGTCTGCAGCAGGAAGGGTTTGGTATTCGCGCCGCAGCGCGCGCCAGTGCGATCGTTGAAGATGCGCTTGGTCCGATTGTTCACGAGATCGGTCTCATAGTCGCCGGTCAAGGGCTTGGCGTACTTCCGGTTATGCGTCGGGAAATAGCCGTTGTTATCGACCGCGCCGGCAAAAGCGATCTGAGGCATAGACTCGAGCAACCTTTCCTGTATTGACGGCAGCACACGATCGCAGAACGCATCGAAGGCAGTCGTGTGCTTTTGCGGATTGGTATTCGGAATTGGCGTGTAGGTGCGATCGAACAGCGCCGCCTCGGCGATCCTTCCGGCTGCAAGTGCTTCCTCGAAGAGCTTGCCCACCTCTTTCGCGCCCTGCTCCGCGACGGCGCGGAGTGCATCATGCGAGGTTTCCGCATTCGAGTGCGTCAACGCGTCGAACAGGCGCTCTCCGCGTTCGGACAATTCCATTGCCGATGATGCGGCGCGCGGCAGCTCTTCCTCGGTGACCAGCATGCCGTCTCGGATGCGCAGGATGGCGTCGGCGATCAGGCGCGCGGTTTCCACATGCTGGCGCGATGCGTCGGCAATCTGCCGGATTTCATTTTCGGATTCGCCGGCGGACCGCTCGATGTTGTTCAGCAGTCCATGCACGCGCTCGACATTGTGCGCAGCATCCATCACCTTGTCCGTCAAAGCCGTCATGCCGGCCGCGGCACGCTCTGCCTCTTCATTGATCTCCCGCACCATCACGCCGATATCGTCGGTAGCGGATTTGGTTCGCTGCGCCAGTTGCCGCACCTCGCCCGCAACAACGGCAAAGCCCCGTCCATGCTCGCCCGCTCGCGCGGCTTCGATCGCCGCATTCAACGCCAGCAAGTTGGTACGCGCGGCAATCTCGTTGATAACTTCGGTGATGACCTGAATACGACGTGATTTCCCCTGCAGCTTGCCCATCATTTCGGAAGCGGTCTGCGCATCCTGTCGTGCGTCACTGATTTGTCGCAAGCCCTGATCGACCTCGGCGCGTCCCGCGACGCTTTCGCTGCGCACGTCGGCGGCAACCGACGATGCGCGTTCGGCATTGGCTGCGATCTGTTCCGTAGCCTGCGCGGTCTGTCCGGCCTTGCCGACGATTTCTTCCGTCGTCTGCAGGTCGCGATCCATTTTTTTCTTGATTGAATCGACGAAGTAGGAGGTTTCGGCGGCGCCGATCATGATGCGATCGACCTCTTCTCCCATCTGCTTCACGAACTGTTCGACGCTGGCGCTTCCGTCGCGCCCGGCGAACATGGCCACCGGAACGGCAATGGCGCAGGCAATTGCCGCAAGCAGGACCGGCCCGATGAGACTACCGGCGGTCCAGCCGAGAAGTGCGGCAACTACGACTCCGGCCCCTATCGCTGCCACAGCTGCCATCAAGCGCCGAAACGGCTTCCGATTCATCATCCCCATCCCGCGCCTCCAAGAATCCGGCCTGGAACTGTCCGCGACCATGTGCGGGCATGCTGCGATCCAACCATATTTTTTATCGGCACATTGTTCGTTTAACTTGAGTCGGCCGCAGGCCACGCCTTGCCGATACCTGTTATGCCCCTAGTGTTGATTATCGACCGTTGTCCCCACCCCCAATAAGGGGAATAAGGTGCGTTTATCAGCCTTATTGGCAAAACAAAAAAGCGCGCCACGGAAAGGCGCGCTTTTTTGTTTTCATTTAGACATCAGCATTCCGCTTTTTCGTCAAAACTCCTCCCAGTCATCACCGCCACCAGCAGGCAGTTGTGGCTTGGGCCTTGCAGCAGGCTGACTTCTGTCTTTTGCCGCTGCCGCGCCCTTTGCGGAAAGCGCCTTCGCAGGCGAAGTCATCGCCACTTCTCGTGACGTGCTCCGGGCCGCTCCTTGCGGAATCGTCAACTGCGATACCTGTGCGTCATGGCCAAGCTTGAAGATAGCCACTGCCTGTGCCAGCTTCAGCGACTGCTCCTGCATGCTCTGCGCAGCGGCAGCTGCCTGCTCGACCAGAGCAGCGTTCTGTTGCGTCATCTCGTCCATCTGCGTGATCGCCTGGTTCACCTGTTCGATGCCCGCGCTCTGCTCCTGGCTGGCCGCCGTGATCTCGTTCATGATGTCGGCCACATGCTTGACCGACG
>JAEZVM010000178.1 GCA_023420795.1 Pseudomonadota bacterium | reverse complement strand
AGAGCCGATGCTCCCAGGGTCAGGCACATTAACAGCGTCTTGAATTTCATGATGGAGGTCCTTTATGGTTTTTTTGGTTGTTACGCCAACCGAAATGCAATAAGGATGCCCACCAAAAAAATCCAATTTATTCAATGACTTGACTTAAATGTCATCTGCCACTGTAAAAGCCACCGACAAACCATCACGAGGCCATACGATCGTTACCGGCAGCGCGCCGCGCAGTGCATTGCATACGACCACTTCCTGCGCTCGCCGCAAGTCGTCCAGCGTCAGTACTCTTTCCCGGGCGTTCCATGCCGGGTCATTGAGGAGCACCGAGCGCATCACGCCAGGCAGCAGACCGGAGGCGAGCGGAGGCGTCAACCAGCAGCCATCGATCTTGAGAAACACGCTGCTGCGTCCACCCTCGGTCACCTCGCCGCGCTCGTTGACGAACAGCATGTCGAACGCGCCCTGCTTTTCGGCGGCACGCCATGCGGCATCGTAAGGCTCGCGCACGGTGGTCTTGTGACGCAGGAACAGGTCGTCCGCAACAGTGGCTTGTGGCGCGAGCAGCAGCCGGACCGGCGTCTGTAGCGGCGCGAGTGGTGCGCTTGTCAGCGTGAGGCTGCCGTCCTGCTTCAGGGCAAGCCGCAATCGATGCGCACTGTCCAAAGCCAAGGATTCACATGCCTGACGCACCTCGTCACGCAGATGCTGTTCATTGAAGAGGAAGCCAAAATACACAGCGGATGTCCGCAGCCGCCGGATATGCCGCTCGAAATGGCGCACGCCGCCGGCGCGCGTCGCATGCATGGTCTCGAACAGTTCGAACTGCTGCGGCAGGCCGGTCAGGAAGCTCGCTTTCAGGCGACATTCCGCAAACTCCTGCGCTGCGATGCTGTCGTGCACGATGCCTGCACCGACACCCATTTCGCCCTTGCGGATGCCGGACCGCGGGGCCTGCAGCACCAGCGTGCGGATCGGCACCGAAAGGCAGAAATCGCCGATAGTATCTGTGCTCTTTGATGCGTCGAACCAGCCGATCGCGCCTGTATAGAGCCCGCGCGGCGCGGATTCGAGTTCGCGAATGATCTGCATCGTGCGGCGCTTGGGCGCACCGGTGATCGAGCCGCAGGGATAAAGTGCATCGAATACCTCGGCCAGCCCGATGCCATCGCGCAGTTGCGCCTGCACCGTCGAAGTCATCTGCAGCACGCTGCTGTAGCGATCCACCTCGAACAGTTTCGGCACCCGCACCGAACCGACCGTAGCGATGCGGCCGATATCGTTGCGCAGCAGATCGACGATCATCAGGTTTTCGGCACGGTTCTTCGGATCGACGGAAAGCGCATTCGCACGCTGCGCATCGATGCCGGTGTCTCCGCTCGCCGCCGCAGTCCCTTTCATCGGTCGCGCGGTGATCGTTCCCTGCGTATGGCGCATGAACAGCTCGGGCGACAGCGACAGCACTGCGCTCCCGTCGGGCATCTGCACTAGCGCGCCATAGGGCACCGGCTGGCGCGCGCGCAGGCGGCGGTACAGCGCAAGCGGCGAACCATATGCATCGAAGCGTAGTCGGTAGGTGTAATTGATCTGGTAAGTGTCACCTGCCTCGATATAGGCATGGATGCGTGCGATGGCAGCGTTGAATTCCTCCTCGCTGACGCTGGCCGAGACCTGCGCAATGCCGGCTGGTTGCTCAGCATGATCCCGCTGCGCGAGCCAGGCATCCACCTGCGCAGCGGTCAAGCGCTCGCAGCGCTCGAACAGTAGTACCTGCGCGAGCGGTTTCGCTGTCTCCTGCGGTTCGATGCCATGCAGGCGCTCGCCGAGTTCATAGGTGAACATGCCGACCGCATGCCTGCCCTGTTGCAAGGCTTCCTGCATCTGCAACAGCAGGGCAGGCAATTCCGACGCATGGTCGCAACGCAGCACGCCGAGATAACCGGTATGCAGGCGGGAACGCGGATCGGCTTCGGTGGCGTCGCAGTCGTCGAGCAGTGCGAAGCAGTCGGCAGCGGGGTTGAACGAGGAATCCAAGACAGTAACGGACAAGATCCGGAGCGCGTATTGTAAATCGCCTCAACGGCCGCGTTTGGACAGAGAGATTCCCGACAGAAGCAGCGCGGCCAGCGCCATGCGCCAGATGGCGGACGCAATCGGATTGACGTCGGACACGCGCATGAAGATGCCGGCGAAACCGATCGTCATCCCGTCCAATAACAAAGCGGCAAATGCCGGTGCGGGAAAGTTCCTGTTGGAGTTCATGGGCATGCGAGCGCCGCTGTTGCGAAGGCTGCGAGTGTACGCAGATTCAGGATCGAAGGAAGGAATGAAATTTGCCGCCGGAGCGACCGTTGGAAACGGCAAGGAATTTCAGGTCACCTGCGAAACGCTGGCCGTTCCCGAAGCACGGGCCTTGGGTCTGCGTCAGACCAGCAGCATCCCGACCTGCGCCTGCGCGCCTTCCGCCGGATTCTGCTTGAAGCCGCTCTTTGCGAAGCGATGCCAGCGTCCCACCACCAGGCTGGTGATCATGTTGGCGCGCACCGCGATGTCGGCCTCGCTCGCCTGCCCTTGCGTCGCCGCGATGCGCAGCGCTTGCCGCAGCGCCATTTCGACGCGCTCGATGAACTGGTTCATGCGCTGCTGCAGCCGGTCATCCTCGTTGACCAGCGCGTCGCCAATCAGCACCCGGGTCATGCCAGGATTGCGCTCGGCAAAGCCGAGCAGCATGGCGGTAATTCCTTGCACCTGCGCTAGGCCGTTTTCCTGCTGCTCGGTGATCTGGTTGATCAGGCCGAACACCGTCGATTCGATGAACTCGATCAGCCCCTCGAACATCTGGGCCTTGCTGGCGAAATGTCGGTACAGCGCCGCCTCCGACACTTCCAGCCTCGCAGCCAGTGCCGCAGTGGTGATCTTTTCCCCCTTCGGCTGCTCCAGCATTGCAGCCAGAGTCTGGAGAATCTGGAGTTTGCGTTCGCCCGGTTTTGTGGTTGCCATGATCTGATGGAGTTGTGAGCAATCGGTGCTATCCGCGCAGTCGGTGCAGCATCGCAGGAAGTTGCCGTACGGATTGTACTTTGACATCGACGTAAATGGGCCGCTTTGTGAACCGGTGCGACGCCATGTTGACGTCTTGATAATGCGGATTCGTCGCCAGATACTGCGTTACCCAGGCGGTGCGCATGCCGAGCGCCTTCGCGGCCTTCAGGTTATCCACCGTGTCCTCCACCAGCACGCAGCGGCGGGCCGGCACCCGCTCCCTGGCGAGCAGTTTGCGCAGCAGCTGCCGGGAAGGCTTGGGGCGCAGCTGCCGGTGCACCAGCATCGATTCGATCGGGATGTGTTTGGCAAAGTGGCGATGCAGGCCGAGGTGGCGCATCACATCATGCGAATAGCGGCGCGGCGCGTTGGTCAGCAGAATCTTGCGACCGGGCAGGCGCTTGAGCAGTCGAGCCAGGCCGCGTTCGGCGCGGATCATCGCCCGCAGGTCGCCGAAGCGGTGCGCTTCCCGCAGGAAGTCTTCCGGCCGCACCTGATGATGCTTGACCATGCCGAGCAGCGTGGCACCGTAGCGCTTCCAGTAGGCGAGCCGTACTGCATTGACGGTGTCCGCATCCGCCGGCATGTCTGCACTTCCCAACACTGTTGCCATGTAGGCATTCATGTTTGCATTAATCGCCGGGAAAATCGCATGTGATGCGTTATGCAGCGTGTTATCGAGGTCGAATAACCAGATCGGAGCGGGCATCGGAAGAATGATCCGGCGTTTGGGCGAGCAAACGCGCAAAGAGATGAAAACGAGCTTCAGCCAAAGAATAATGCAATAGCGAAAGCCATCGCACAAGCCGGCAAGAGGGGGAAGTTACTGCAGAGGGAAGGAAAGGATGCGGGATTCCTGTCGGCAGAATCCCGCAGGGTGAATATTAATGCGA
>JAEZVM010000094.1 GCA_023420795.1 Pseudomonadota bacterium | reverse complement strand
GCCTGTTGATCGGCAGCCCCGACAATTTCCTGCGGCTTATCAAGGAAGAGTACGACCCGATTTATCGATATCAGCGCGTACTGTTTTCCAGGCCGGAGGTGGTCAACGGCGATGCAATCCAGATCGTGCGCGTCACGGACAGCTACAGTCGCGTATGGGTTGCAGTGTTCTGGATGCAGCAAGGTGAAGACAGCAGCTGGAAAATCGACGGTTGCCAGTTGCTTGAGACAACAACGGTTTCGGTGTAGGTCACTCTAGTCCGGGGAATTTGTCCTATGTGAGGATTCACGATGAGGAGGGCGAAATCATGGCCCGTAAATTCATTGATTGTCGCGAATTTCCAAGCGGCATTAACTGTACGGTAGCCTTGTCTGCCGATACTGATCAGGAATTGCTGGAGGCGGCGGTGCAGCATGCTGTTGCGGTTCATCATCATGCCGATACCCCGGAATTGCGGCAGCAAATCCAGCAACTATTCAGGGACGGAACGCCGCCCGTCGAGCGTCCTGCAATGCACGCAATGTAGTCACTTATGGTTGTGAGTCAGCCGTAAGCTCCGCCCGTAAGAAGCAGGTCGAATGTCCGCGCAATGGCGGCAATGAGTGCTATTGCGCCTATTCCGAATGTAAGTACTATCAGAACCGCAAGCGGCCAACCGGAGGCGGATTGCTGTCCGGAGTTGCGATTATGTATGCGGTCCCATTTTTCATCCATCGTCAATCCAATGGCCAGTGCTTCTATTAAGCCAATCACCATTGAAATGTAAATCGGGGCGATGGCTGCAAACAGCGGTAGATCTCGCCATAGAAAAACGATAAGCGCTAACGGAAGAGCAAGAAAATGCGCCCATCCTAAGCGGTCTTTCGCTCCGTGCAGATAAAAACGATGCACGCCGGCGGTGCCAGTTGTCGCTGCTAGAAACGTAGCAAAAGTCTTGTTCTTGTGGCGAACGGTCATATTCTTCAGGGGTCTTGAAAGAATGCTGCGCTTTTATAGCATCAATCGGTAGTCCGTGGCAGGACATGCGCTGGCTGCACGCATTGCGGCGATATGTCCAAAGTATTGCCTTATTAAACTTGCAGGCCATTTTAAAAGTGGGCTATAATTCCCGGCTTTTTCCGTCTTCGAATAATTTTTGGAAGCACATTATGGTCGTTATCCGTTTATCCCGTTCCGGCGCCAAGAAGCGTCCGTTCTTCAACATCGTTGCAACCGATTCACGCAATCGCCGCGACGGTCGCTTCATCGAGCGTCTTGGTTTCTACAACCCGGTTGCTGCTGGCAACGATGAAGGCTTCCGCATTACGCAGGATCGCCTGGCATACTGGCAAGGCGTTGGCGCCCAACTGTCGCCGACCGTCGCTCGTCTCGTGAAGGAAGCCGGCAAGAAAGCCGCTGCCTGAGTGTAGCTGGATTTGTCGATTAAGCTGGTTTCGGGGGTGGCAGTCCCTGATGATCTCGTGCTGGTCGGCCATGTGACCGGCGCCTACGGCATTCAAGGCTGGGTACGCATCAAGCCTTATTCCGCCGATGCCGATGCGATGCTGCATGCAAAGACATGGTGGCTGGACAAGCCTGATCTGCATGATATCGACATGATGCAGGCGAAGCACCACGGTGAAGACGTGGTTGCCCGCCTGATGGGAGTGGCGGATCGCAATGCTGCCGAGGCGCTCAAGGGTGCTACGGTGCAGATAAGGCGCAGTCACTTTCCTGCATTGGCAAACGACGAGTATTACTGGATTGACCTTATCGGCCTGGTTGTCTGCAATCTGCAGGGCGAGCATTTGGGAGCCGTCGCTGATCTGATGGACAATGGTGCTCATCCGATCCTGCGAGTGGTTGCGCCGAAAGCTGCGGAAACGGACAAACCGAAAGAATGGCTGATTCCATTCGTCGAGCAGTTTGTCAAAGCGGTTGATCAGGAAACAAAGAAGATAACAGTGGACTGGGGGCTGGATTTCTAGTCCAGATTGTGGGAAAGAGGGCGCGATGCAATTTGATGTGGTGACGCTCTTTCCCGATATGTTCACGGCGATTACGCAATCGGGTATCACGCGGCGCGCATTCGAGCAGCGGAAGTGCGCATTGTCGTTGTGGAATCCGCGTGATTTCACTACTGATAATTACCGTACGGTGGATGATCGGCCTTATGGCGGTGGCCCCGGCATGGTAATGCTGGCGAAACCGCTGGAAGCGGCCATCACTGCGGCGAAGGCGCGACAAGTGCAGCTGGGGGCGCCCAGCCCGCGGGTGATCTATCTGTCGCCGCAGGGGCAGGCGCTCACGCATCGGCGCGTAATGCAGTTTGCTGCGGAGGCTGGGCTGGTGTTGTTGTGCGGCCGTTATGAGGCAGTGGACCAGCGCTTGTTGGATCGCTGCGTTGACGAAGAAATCAGTTTGGGGGATTTCGTACTGTCAGGAGGCGAGTTGCCGGCAATGGCGCTGATGGATGCGGTGATCCGTCAGTTACCGGGCGTGCTGAACGACGAGGTGTCGGCGGTGGAAGACAGTTTCGTTAATGGCTTGCTCGACTGCCCGCACTATACGCGACCTGAGGTATATGAGGGTATTGCAGTGCCGCCCGTCCTGATGGGCGGACATCACGCCGAAATTGAAAAGTGGCGTCGTGAACAGGCACTGATGGCGACGCTCAAGAAACGGCCGGATCTGATTGCGAAGGCTCGGGAAGAAGGTTTGTTGTCGCGGGCCGATGAAAAGTTTTTGAGCAGTTTGCAGTTGTAGGTTTGTAGTACCGAGCGGTTGAAATTTCATCCGCATGTTTAACCCCATCCTCTACCGGGCAAATTTTTCAGGCGCCGGCAAGATGGTTACAGGAGCTAAAAATGGACTTGATCCAGAAACTTGAGCAAGAAGAAATCGCCCGTCTGGGCAAAAATATTCCCGACTTCGCGCCGGGTGATACCGTTGTCGTCAACGTCAACGTGGTGGAAGGTACCCGCAAGCGCGCTCAGGCATACGAAGGCGTCGTGATTGCGCGACGCAACCGTGGCCTGAACTCCAACTTCATCGTTCGCAAGATTTCGTCCGGTGAAGGCGTCGAGCGTACGTTCCAGTTGTACTCGCCGCTGATCGCTTCGATCGAAGTCAAGCGCCGTGGCGATGTGCGTCGCGCGAAGCTGTACTACCTGCGCGACCGCTCCGGCAAGTCGGCGCGTATCAAGGAAAAGCTGCCGAGTCGCCGTGCAGCAGAACAGGCTGCGGAATAATCGGCCTGCGGCATCTCGGGAAAAGGGCACCTTTGGGTGCCCTTTTTCATTTCATGCTGACGAGGGTCGAACCATTATTCACGCTAGAATCGCTGCATGCGACGCTCTACATCGTTCAGGTAAACGTTTTGTCAAAACTGATTTTCGATCCCGAAGCACTTCCGGTTGACTCCATTGCAGGCGAGCCTGCGGTTCTGCCTGGGCGGCTGACGCAGCCGTGGCTGCGCGAGCGCTTTGCGAATCCGCCATGCTGGACGCCGGAGAGCCAGGAAGAGTATCTGATACAGCGCGATCCCCCGATGCCTGCGGCGGTGCTGATGCCGATCGTGATGCGGGGCGAACATCCGACTCTGCTCCTTACGCAGCGCACCGCCCATCTGAACGATCATGCGGGACAGGTGAGCCTGCCCGGCGGACGTGTGGATGCATCCGATCGTTCTCCGATCGAAACGGCCTTGCGGGAAACCGAGGAAGAGGTGGGGCTGAGCAGGGCGAATGTGGAAGTTCTCGGCACGCTGCCTGATTACATTACCGGCACCGGCTTCCGTGTTACTCCGGTCGTCTCTCTAGTGCGCCCGCCATTCGAGCTCGTTGCCGATCCGTTCGAGGTGGCGGAGATCTTTGAAGTGCCGATGGCTTTCTTGATGAACGGCGCCAATCATCAGCGCCGTACGTTTGACTTGCCGAACGCGCTTGGCCGCCGCACCTTTTACGCAATGCCGTACGAGCGCTTCTTCATCTGGGGAGCGACTGCAGGCATGTTGCGTAATCTGTTTCATTTTCTGCGGGCGTAGGCCACTCCGACCGGGCGGCTGTTGGGTGTTTGATTCCAATGTTGTGCTGCGTTATCGTATCGATAGCGTGACTATCAAGGCAGTCTGATGACCTTTCTCTCCATTCTCTTTGCGCTTTTATTCGAGCAACTCAAGCCGCTGCGTGCGGATAACCCGATGTACCTGGCTGTCAGGCAGCTTGCAACGCGCATGGAAGTGTCCTTCAACGCCGGACAGGAAAAACACGGCCGCATGGCCTGGATTCTGACGATGTTGATCCTGCTGGCGCCGACCCTGCTTGTGTATTGGCTCTGCTCACGGATCAGCCCGTTCGCTGTGCTGGCATGGAATGTTCTGATCGCATATCTGACATTGGGTTTTCGCCATTACAGCCATTACTTCACCTCCATCCAGCTTGCGCTCAACAGCGGCGACGAAGCGACGGCGCGCAGTCTGCTGGCTGAATGGACCGGCCAGGATACCGCAGGCATGAGGACGAGCGACATATCGCGCGTGGCAGTCGAAAATGCTCTTGTCACCACCCACCGAAACGTCTTTGGCGTGTTCTTCTGGTTCCTGCTGCCGCTCGGACCGGCAGGGGCAATTTTGTATCGCGTCGCGGAGTATCTGGCGCGTGCATGGAACGAGCCGGAGCACCTCAGGAATGAGGCTTTCGGCCGGTTCGCCACCAAGGCGTTTTACTGGATCGACTGGATCCCGGCACGCCTGACGGCAATCGCCTTTGCGGTGGTGGGCAACTTCGAGGATGCGATCTACGCATGGCGCAATTTCGCGCATCGCTGGCGGGATGAAGCGATCGGCATCATCCTTTCTGCCGGCGGCGGCGCACTCGGCTTGCGACTCGGTGCTGCCACGGAAGTGGCAACTAATGTGCCGCCTACCGACGTGACGACGGTTGATGTTCTCAGCGCCGAACCCGATAGCCCGCCCGGCGAAGAGGCAACAGTGCGCTCGTTGCAGAGCACTATTGGTCTGGTATGGCGCGCGCTGCTGCTATGGATGCTGTTGCTTTTGCTGCTGTCGTTTGCAGTTTGGCTCGGCTGATTCCCGTTTAGCCCGACAGGAGCGGCTTGCTCCTGTCGGTTCCGTTTACTGAATGATCTTTGTAGTGGCACCCACTCTATTGAGTGCTGGCTGGCTAACCTCCTTGCGACATTTCTGGAATTGAAATCGCCGCACAAATTTCCCAAAAGTCTGCGCTATATCGCGTATTTTTCATATCGCGGAATATTGTTTCACTACAACTCTTCTATAAGATATAATATGTAAGAATGCTTGGCGCTGCATAATAGTGCCGGCGAGAAGCCTGGAGCGCAGCCGACATGGTGCGATGCCGGGTTCAAGGTAGCCACCGCTATAGAGGCAAGCCGCACAAATGGCCGATACCATCAAACACAATACCGTTGCCAGTGAGTTTTTCATCCAGGGCATTACTAGCGACGGTCGGCAATTTCGTCCAAGCGACTGGGCTGAGCGCCTGTGCGGTGTGATGTCCTGCTTTCGCCCTGAAGGAAGCGGCGGCCCGCATGCACATCTGCGATATTCGCCTTACGTACGCCCTACCGTTCTGGGGGGCGTCAAATCCGTGATCGTCAATGAAGGTCTGCGCGAGATCGAGCCGCTTGCGTATCATTTTGTGGTGAATTTTGCAAAAGACAACGATCTGCAGATTGTGAAGGCCTGCCTCCTCCCGGAACGGGATGGAAAATAGAAGTAAGCCAGACGCACTTCCACCTTACTCCATCCGTCGGCATTTTCCTTGCGTACATCGCCGTAATGAAGCAATCACTTCAAGTCCATAAACGGCGTTCCTTCTTTCTATTTTCTTAGTTGTAACATTTTGTTGCCGTCGCCTTTGCCGTTTGTCCCCAAGGACTAACCGTCAATCGCCTCACTCCTTCTATCTTTCCTGTTGTAAATTACATTGTGGAAATAAAGGGGGGATTCCATGGGGAAAATCTATAAAGGCCACTCCGGCTTCACTCTTATCGAACTCATGATCACGGTCGCGATAGTTGCCATATTGGCGGCGGTCGTAGTGCCGAATTATTCGGATTACGTGCGGAGAAGCGCTCTGAGTGAGGCTTTCTCCAATTTGGCCGATATGCGGGTGAAGATGGATCAGTTCTACCAAAGCAATCGGAACTACGGTAGTGCGGATACATGCGGTCACGACGGTACTGCGGCGCGGATCGATTTCGCCGTCGGTGGCAAGTTCACTTATGCCTGCGAACTCACTGGACCGGCGTCCCGCGAAAACGAGGCTTTCAGATTAACCGCTACCGGCAGTTCCGGATCCGCAGTCGGCCATGTCTTCACTCTCAATAGCGACAACGCCAAGGGAACCACGAAATTCAAGGGGAATACGGTGACCAAGTCATGCTGGCTGGTCAAGGGCAGCGAGTGCTGAGGAATTGGCCATGAAACCGAACGCCGGCTTTACCCTAGTTGAGATGATGATCTCCGTTGCGATCTTGGCGATTCTGCTCGGTATTGGCATGCCCTCATTCCAGAGATTCATCGAGAACACGAAAATCCGGACGACGGCCGACAGCCTTCAGGCCGGCCTGAATCTGGCTCGCACCGAGGCGCTGCGCCGAAACGCAAGAGTGTCGTTCTGGTTGGTCAACAATGTCAGTGCTTCATGCGCACGCAGCGCTTCCGGGACATCATGGGTAGTCGCCTTCGACAACCCGGCTGGCGTCTGCAACGTTGCTGCCTCGGATACCGCTGTTCCAAGGATCATCCAGTCCTATTCCGGCAGCGAGGGCAGTTCGGGCATGGGTGTCAGCGCTCTGAACGGCGCCGGCAACGCAGCAAGCTGCATCACCTTCAACGGATTCGGTACCGTGGAGCCCAACTGCGGCGCAAATGAGGCGCCGATCTGGCGCATCAAGGTCGAATCTGCCAATGCGGCATCAACCGTACGCAAGCTCGATGTGCGCATCATATCCGGCGGTGCGGTGCGCATGTGCGATCCGGCTGTGACCAGCACTACGGATCCGTCTCGCTGCTAATGCTTGAAGAGGAAGGCATGCATACGAAAACATCTCCTACTCCTGTAAAGAGGCAGCACGGGATAGCGCTTGTCGAAGCGCTAATCGCGAT
>JAEZVM010000386.1 GCA_023420795.1 Pseudomonadota bacterium | reverse complement strand
CCGCTTTCCCTGAAACATATACATCTGCTGCGTATTGTCAAACCGGGATCACGGTAGCCAATGCGAATCGGGAATCATGCATCCATAGCGACCATCAAACCGCGTATGGACGCGCTTGCCCTGCCGGCGCATGAACCGATCAATCAGCAGCGTTTTTGTTGTGAGGAATCTCTATGTCTTGCAAGCGCAGCGCGCACCAGCGGAATACTTTCCTCTCTCTGATCCTCCCCCTTCTCGCAGCACTTCTCGGTCTCGCAGCCGTTCCGAAGGTACATGCCGCCAGCGTGCCAGTCGGCTTCACCGACACCGAAGTCGCCTCCGGCATCACCAGCCCGACAGCGATGACCGTGCTGCCGGACGACCGGGTGCTGGTCGTGCAGCAGAATGGCGTCATCCGCATGATCAAGAACGATGCGCTGCTGCCGGCGAATTTCTATGCCGCGCAGAATGTCGATTCCTTCGCGGAACGCGGCTGCCTTGGCATCACCAGCGATCCGAACTTTGCCGTCAACCGCTGGATCTATCTCTACTGCACCGTGACAGACGGCACGAACAGCTTCAACCGGATCATCCGTATTACCGAGTCCAATGATGCGGCCGTGCCGGGGAGCGAGCAGGTGATTTTCACGCTGCCAAACGTTCCCGCAGGCGTCCAATGGCACATGGGAGGCGCGCTGCGCTTCGGCATCGGCGGCAAGCTCTATGTCGCCGTCGGCGGGCATGAAGATTTGCGACAGCCGGTCGAAACCTCGTTCTCGCAGAACCTCGCCAGCCCGTTCGGCAAGATCCTGCGCATCAATGCCGACGGCAGCATCCCCGGCGACAATCCCTACGTCAACACGCCGGGCGCCTACCCGGCCAACTACAACCTCGGCCTGCGCAATCCGTTCGCGCTCGACATCCAGCCGAGCAGCGGCCTGATGTACATCAACGACGTCGGCGCGGGCAGCTGGGAAGAGATTAACCGGGGCGTCGCAGGCGCGAACTACGGCTGGCCGGCGTCGGAAGGCGACAGCAGCGACAGCCGCTACACCAATGCAGTCTTTGCTTATCAGCATAGTGTCGGCTGCGCGATCACCGGCGGCGTCTTTTATAACCCGCTGCGCGAGCAGTTTCCGGCCGAGTATGTCGGCAAATACTTCTTTGCCGATTTCTGCAACGGCACGATCAAATACATCGACCCGGCCAATCCGGCCAGCGCCAGCGATTTCGCCTCCGGCATCGGCAACCCGGTCAACCTCGGCATTTCGCCCAGCGGCGACCTGTATTACCTCGCGCGCAACCAGGATGCCGGCGCATCCAACACCGATGCCGGCACCGTCAGCAAGATCAGCTTCACCAACTCGCAGGTACCGCGCATCGCGACACAGCCGCAGTCGCAAACCATCTACCTCGGTGATCCCGTCACCTTCACGGTCAAGGCGGATGGCGCGACCGGCATCCAGTGGCAGCGCAACGGCGTCGATATCCCGGGCGCGACGTCGGCCAGCTACACCATACCCAGCATCGCGCAGGCCGACGATCAGGCATCGTTCACCGCGGTGGCGAGTAATTCCTTCGGCAGCGTGAGCTCCAATCCGGCGGTCCTGACCGTCACCAACAACCGCCTGCCGGTGGCCGAGATCACCAGTCCGTCCGCCGAAAGCGGCTTCGCGCCCGGCGATGTCATCAACTATTCCGGCACCGGCTCCGATGCGGAGGACGGCCCGCTGCCAGCGAGCGCCTTTACCTGGCAGGTCGATTACATGCACGACACACATTCGCATCCGTTCATGGCACCGATAAGCGGCGCCACCGGCGGATCGCTGACCGTGTCCAACTTCGAAGCGGAAGCGGCGAATACGTGGTTCCGCATTTCCCTGAGCGTGAAGGACGCGCAGGGGCAGACCAGCGTCGTCACAAGGGATGTCTATCCGCGCACGCAAATCGGCAACCTGACGCCGTCCGGCACGCCTGCCAACGGCCTCGGGCCGATCGAGGAAAACCGGCATAACGGCGACGCGGCGGCGGGAGATGGCGGCACCATCACGCTGGATCGCATTCCCTACGCAAAAGGGCTCGGCGTGCATGCGCCCTCCGATGTGCGCTACAACCTCGGTGGTGCCTGCACGGGTCACTTTGTGTCTGATATCGGTATCGACGATTCGGTCGGCGATCAGGGCTCGGCAGTGTTCCAGGTCCTGCTCGACGGCGTGCAGGTATTCGATAGCGGCGTCATGCGCGGCAGCGACCTGCGCAAGACCATCAATCTCAGCGTCGCGGGCAAGAATGAGCTCAGGCTGGTCGTCACCGACGGTGGCGACGGCAATGCAGCCGACCGCGCGAACTGGGCCGGCGCGCGCATCACCGGCTGTCCCGCGAGCTTTGGCGATGGTCCCGAGACGGGCGGCGGTGCGGTGATCTCTCCGCCGACGGGTGGTGGCGGCGGTGGTGGTGGTTGCGCCATCGGCGGCAGTGGCCGTTTCGACCCGACGCTGCTCGCGATGCTGGCAGCAGCCATCGGGGCAATCGCCTGGCGGCGGCGCGGGAGCGTGAAGCGAACGTGAAGATGGATGGAGTGGTGCAAGCTTCGCTGACAGAAGAGCTGGGCCTGTCCTTCAGGCCCGCTTTCCTGCGGGACCCGCAGTTCCTTCTCGCATTGCTTGTTGCGCCGCCCCTGTTGCTTCTTGCTGCGCCCCTGCTGCCGGCGGCCGGCAATCCCGAAGCCGGCATGTGGCACGTGCTATCGATGGTGCTGCTGCAGCCGCTTGTGGAAGAGCTGCTGTTTCGCGGCGTGATACAGGGCCAGCTGGAACGCAAGGCTTGGGCACAGCTCCGGATTGCCGGGATCAGCACCGCCAACTGCATCACCACGCTGCTGTTCGCGCTGGCGCACCTGATTCATCACGCGCCGTTCTGGGCTGCGGGAGTGATAGTACCTTCTCTGCTGTTCGGCCATTTCCGCGACCGGCATCGCCAGGTCTATCCGGCGTTCCTGCTGCATGCGTTCTATAACGGATGCTTCCTGTTGGCGGGAATAATGAGCGCGCCTCATTAACTACCATTCCTATCCATTGGACAATGCGTTTCGCCGCGATCTGCGAAACGGTGTACCCTTCCGGAATCCTTACAAGTCATCAGCGAACGACATGCACTCGCATGTGGATCGCATCAAACATTCAGGGGAAAAGCAATGGCAGGCCAATTCGACATCACCAGCATGGCGCTGTTCTGCGACTTCGAAAACATCGCGCTGGGTGTGCGCGACGCCAAGTATGCGCACTTCGATATCCGTCGCGTGCTGGAACGCCTGCTCCTCAAGGGCAGCATCGTGGTCAAGAAGGCTTATTGCGACTGGGACCGCTACAAGGATTTCAAGGCGCAGATGCACGAAGCCGCGTTCGAGCTGATCGAGATTCCGCACTTGCGTCAGTCCGGCAAGAACTCGGCCGACATCCGCATGGTCGTCGATGCGCTCGATCTCTGCTATACCAAGTCGCATGTCGATTGCTTCGTCATCATCAGCGGCGATTCCGATTTTTCGCCGCTGGTCTCCAAGCTGCGCGAGAACAACAAGTATGTGATCGGCATCGGCGTCAAGGATTCCACCTCGGACCTGCTCGCCGCCAACTGCGACGAATTCATCTTCTACGACGATCTGGTGCGCGAGCAGAAAGCCAAGCGCAAGCCGGCCGAAAAGAAGGCGCCTGCGAAGAAGGCCACCAACGGGGCCGCCAAGGAAAAGACGCCGAAGAGCGACGGCAAGAGCGAGGAAAAGAGTGACGACGACCGCCGACAGGATGCGCTCGATTTTGCGGTTGAAACCGTCGAAGCCTTGATCGCAGAACGCGGCGAGGATGAAAAAATCTGGGGCTCGATGGTCAAGCAGACCATGAAGCGCCGCCGTCCCGGCTTTTCCGAATCGGCTTATGGCTACCGCTCGTTCAAGGAATTGATCGCGGACGCGCAGAAGCGCAATCTGCTGATGATGATTCGCGACGAAAAGACCGGGCAATATACGGTGCGGCTGGCCGCGGGAGAAGAGTAGTTTCTATCGTGCGAGACCGATAGCACCGTTCATCAAGGCTCCGTACGGAGCTGCACCAATGATAAAAGGGGCTGCGCACAAGCGGACGGCCCCTTTCCACGATGACCGGATTACTGAGTACGTTTTCCGCTCACCCGTTCCGCGCCGAAGCGCACCGCATCCTTCACCTGATCCCACTTGCTTCCGGGATGGCTGGATTCCCAGTCGCTGCGCCATTGCGGTTCCACGTCATTCCACTGGTAATTCTGATAGCGGCCGCTGCCGGCCATCGTCGATCCGTAGCGGTAGGCCGTGTCATAGTCTTCATAACGGCCGCCCGAGGAGCCGTAGGCAGTCTGCCAATGTTGGCGATAGTCCGATGTGTCGTCCGTCGATGTTCCGCGCGCCTGTGTCGTGCCGGTGGCCTGCCGCGAGCTTGTCGCCGTTCCCGTCATGCTTGTTGGCCGATGGATATCCTGGCCATTCAGGTTGTGCCATTGCTGTTCGATATAGTCGGCATCCGCATCGGAACGGGGCTGCACGCCGACGAGAATGCCGCCTTGCTTCAATCCGCTCTCGTAACGCTTGACGCGCTCTTCGGGAATGCCCCATCCGGCCAGTGCGCCGAGCAAGCCGCCGGTTGCCGCGCCCGCACCCGCGCCGGCCAGCGCCGCAGCAATCGGGCCTGCGATCACGATTCCCAGGCCCGGCAGCGCGATGCTGGTGCCGGTAGCGGCAACTGCCGCGAGAATCGCGCCGAGCGTTCCGCCCAGCGCGCCGCCGATGCCTGCGCCTTCCGCCGCCTTGTTGCCGAGCTCGGTCGTCGCGCCATCGCCCTTGCCGAAATGCGTCGTTCTCGTCTCGTCCGACATGACGACATTGATGTCGTCCTTCGAATAGCCGCGGTCTGAAAGCGCCTGGTATGCGCGCTCGGCACTGTCGCGGTCGTTGAACAGACCCGTCAGCATGCCGGAGTTGTCCTTGGAAGAAATCGCCATGATGTATCTCCTTTTCAAATCATTCGATGAGCGATGTGCTGCAATTCCGGTTCGTGCAGGCTTGCCTGGAAACGGATTCATGCCCGGCAAGCCGACCGCAAGACATCGCATTTCATGCCGCTTACCAAAACGGCAATGGATTTGTAGGAGACCGAAACGGATTCAGAGTTCCGCAGGCGTTCGAAGCAGGAAGGGCTGATGCGGGAGGTAAATTTCTGCAGAGGAGATGGAATTTTTTTCCTTCCCCCGCGAAGGGGGAAGTTTCACTCATCTGGTAATTCTTTTCTGATAAACCGCTTCAGGCCTTGCGTGCTCTGCGACGAGCACCGAACGCGCCCAGCCCCGCCAGCAACAGGGCCAGCGTGGCCGGCTCCGGTACGGCTGCGGCATCGATCGCCGCGATCAGGCGGTCGCCAACCATCTGGTGAATCCGCGCGGTCGGATGGGTGCTGTCCCAGTAAAAGTACTCATCCGGATTGCTGCAGACGGAGCCGCCGGTGCCGAGGCAGGCGGTCGTCGTATCGGCAAGACCGTACGCCGTGCCGTTATCCAGGATTTCGGCGCTCCACTTGAAGAGATCTATATCGAGGATATCGATGTTGTGCGCCGCTTCCAGCAGGACAATCATCTGCGCGAGGCCCTGGTTGAAGGCGACCGAACGGGCCGTCAATGCGGCGGCTTGGGTCGGATCCGTATTGTTGCCCGGCGTGCGTCCCAGATCCGGCGCGTTCGGAATCAGGATGTTGGTTGCGCCCATGTTGGCCAGCGTATCGACGATGTAGTACAGCGTCGCCAGCGACTGCGACAGGTCGGAGCCGCGATTGATGTCGTTGCCGCCGCCGAACACGATATATAGAGCATTCGGGTCCGCCGTATTGCCGGTCTGCGATGCATACCAGCCGAGCTGTGCGCCGAGTCCGGGCGGATTGTTCGACACGCCGATCTCGGCACCGCCGAACGCGTAGTTGTTGCCGCCGGGGAGGAGCGCCGGCACATTCTGCAGGCCGTATGCCTGCGCAATATAGTCGGCATACACCGGGCCATTGGTAAAGCGGCCCCACGCGTAGCCTGCGCTCGTATCGGGGACCGTGCCGTTGGTCACCAGCGCGATATTGCCGGAGTCCGACAGGCTGTCGCCGAACACATACAGGCCGGACAACTCGACGCTGCCATCGTTTCCTTTCCAGATCGTTGCACTGGCCGGCGCCGCCGCAGCGAGCGTAATACCGGCGCACAGGCCGGCAAGCGCAGTCTTGATGAATTTCTTCAAGTCGTTCTCCTCGTTGGTCATGCTGCTTTATGGTTTTGAATTGCCTTGGAGCTTTATTCCGAAAGGCAATTAACCGACGAGGCAAGTGCTGTGCCACTTTGGAACTGCTCGAAGAATCAGCAACTTGGAGAAAGCTCTTTCAAATTTGCTGATGCAATGGAAAGAAAACCGACACTACATCAGCATCTCTGCAAGGGAAATCAGACCTGCACGACCAGCCGTGGGTCGAACTCCGCGTTCTCCCACACGATCTGCTCCGGTGTTTCCGCTGCCGCGCGATTGAGCGCATAGCCGCGCGGATTCGCGATCACGCGCGTGCTGTCCACTTCGTAGTCGAAGCTGTCATGCACATGCCCGTGTATCCATAGCCGGGCCTTGCCGAACAGCGATGTCAGGTCGCTGACGAAGGCGGCGTTCAGCGGCATGCCGGCGTAACGTGGATGCACGGATTTCGGATGCGGGCCGTGATGGGTGATGACGACGGTGGCGCCCTCGAAGCCCTCTTGCAGCTTCGTCTCCACCCAGGCGCGCGACTGTCGATGAATGCGCTGTGCATCTTCGGTGGTGAAAAGTTCGTCGCCGCTGCGGATCACGCTGTGGTCGCGCAGCTTCTGTTGTGCTTCGGCCATTGCTTCCCGCTCGCCGGCCGGGTTCAGCAGGTAGTCGGTCCACAGGCAGCAGCCGAGGAAGCGCACGCCGCCGATGATGCATTTATCTTTTTCGAGGAAATGCACGTTGCTGCCGGCGCAGGCGGCCCGCATCTTTTCCATCAGGTCGGAATATTCTTCATGGTAGAGCTCATGGTTGCCGTGCACGTACACCACCGGCACCGGCCAGTCCGCGAACATTTCAACCGCACGGGTGGCGCGGTGGATGTCGCCGGCGAGTACCAGCACGTCGGCATCGGCGGGTTCAACGATGCGATAGTCGGGAAAGCGGCTTTCCAGTGGTTTCAGGTGCAGGTCGGAGGCGATCTGGATTTTCATGACTGGCCGTTTTGATGGTGATTCAACAATGCTGCCCACGAATCACTATAGACGTTTCTCGCTTTCGGAGCGGAAGACGGCAAGCAGGGCCCGGTTTCGCCGTTTGATTCCTGTTATACGCGGACGGACAGCTGTCTATGCTGGGAAGGTGAAGGTGGCGAGCTCAGGAGGTGCACATTCCTGTAACACTTTGCGACCTAAGATTGTTGATTCAGATCAAGGATGCAACAGTGCCCGGTCTTTTTTAATATTCCTTGGGCAATAGCCTTTCATTCCAGCCGCCGACCGATGTAGTTACGCATCGGTTACAGATTGAATAACTGATAACGGATTCTTAT
>JAEZVM010000378.1 GCA_023420795.1 Pseudomonadota bacterium | reverse complement strand
GTGAAATTGTCGATGCTGGCGCCGGCGGTCAATGCGCTCTCTATCGCCACCGCGCGCTCCTGGTTGCGCTTTGCGCCCTGCCCCAGCAGCCAGGCAATGTTCAGCAGGCGTGCACGCAGTTTCTCGTCATCCCATAGGGCCAGTCTTGCGTCGGTGATCGCATCTTCTCCGCACAACTGATGCAGCCATTCCAGCGGAATTTCGTTTCCCTGCATGGTGGCAGCCCACCATTCCGCGCGCTTGTCGATGAATGCATCGAGCAATCTCCTTGCATTCCAGTCGCCGATCATTTCATACAGCGACAGCAGCGCATCCCGGGTTGCCTGGTTGTCTTCATCGTTGAGCGCCTGCATGAAGCGGCTGTACGCCTCCGTCATCAGCTCGCCGGACGATTCCGTGAGCGCATAGCCATGCGGCACACCGGACGCCAGCGGAGCGATTTGCACCAGGCGCGCAAACCAGCTATGGAAAGTATCGATCGATAGGCTCTGAGAACTTGCCAGCACGCGTTCATATAAACCGCGTGCGACCGGCAGAGTGCGTTGCATGTCCTGTTCGGCTATCCCGCGCTCCAGCAGCAAGCTGCGCACAGCATCCGCCGGCTGCAGTGCGAGGTCCTGCAGCAGGTGCAGCAGGCGCTCGCGCATTTCCTGCGCCGCCTTGCGGGTGAACGTGATTGCGAGCAGCTCGGACGGCTCGGCCCCGGCGAGCAGCAGGCGCAGCATGCGCGCGACCAGCAGCCAGGTCTTGCCGCTGCCGGCGCAGGCTTCTACCACCACCGAACGTTGCGGATCGCAGGCGAGCTGTGTGAACCGCATCGCATCGACCGCGTGGCCGTTAGCTTCGTATGCCCTTGGAGTCTGTTGCGCGCGCATTACCATGTCCCCTTGCGGCACAATCCGCGCACTTCGCAGTACACGCAAATGCGTTCGATGCCGGTTGCTGGCAAGACCGCGCCCTGGCCAATCGCCTGGATGTTGTTCACGATCTGCGCTTCCAGCATCTGCTGCCAATCGGAATAGTTCCTTGCTTCCGCATCGCCGGTCTGTTCCCTGCTGATTTCCAGCGCGACGAAATGGCCGGTGCTGACCGGCACATCGGACAGCACGCCGTAGAACGCGAGCTGGTGATCCTCGGTTTCCTTCAGCTTGTCGCGCAGCGCCTGCAGCGGCTTGGTCTTGTAGTCGAGAATCGCCCGTTCACCGGCCTCGTTCTCATCGATGCGATCGACACAGCCATGCAGCGTGATCTGGCCGCCCGGCCAGGAAAGCGTCTTCTCGAACCATTGCTCGCCGAAGGCAAACTGCCAGCCCTGGCTTTCCCTGTCATTCGCCCATTCCAGATAGGCCGGGATCACCTTCTGCCAGCGTGCGTAATAACCGAGCGCCGCGGCGCTTTGATCGAGCGCCTCGCCGAAGATCTTCTCCGAAATCTCGCGCAGCAGGCCTTCGCGGTCCGCCATGCGGACTTTACGGTCGCGCACGGTCTCGTGATAGGTTTTCAGGATGCCATGCAGCCAGTCGCCGTAATCACGTTTCTCCGGCATGTCCGACAATTCATCCAGCCCATCGAGGCCGAGCATCCGGGTTGCGAAGAACTGGTATGGACATGCGACCAGGCTGTTGTAGCCGCTAGCGGACAACTTGCGCGGCAACAGCTGCGGTGCAGACGGTGCCGGCCTGGACAATGGGTAGGTCTTCAGATGCTGGCGCGCGAGTTCCACGCTATGCGCAGACACGGGCGCCACGCCGGCACGCTGCAGCGTCAGCTGAAGGCGCTCGATCCATACGCTGACCGGATTCGGTTCGCCGTTCCTGTGCGACTGCCACGACAGCACGACTTCCGGGTTGGCGCTCAACAATTCGGTGAAATCACGCAACTGTTCCCGCTGGCGCATTTCGCGCGTGACCAGCCCCAGCTCCCGGCGCACCGCATTCGCGAAGAACAGGGTTTCGGTCGATTGCGAAGGCAGGTGATCGGCATCCGCGCCAACCATCAGCACCGCATCGAAGCTGCGCAACCGCGCGCCATTCAGCTGCAGCATCGCTACGCGACGGTCGGCTTCGGCAGGCACGAACGGCGTCGATTCAAGCTGCAGGCTGAGGAAGGCGCGCCATTCGGCGAAGGAGAACGGCTGCGACATCGCAGCACAGTCCTGCATCAGCATGTCGAGCAGCGCAATCACCTGCGAACCGGCAGCGTCCGACTCCAGCGCCGCGCGCATGCCCAGCGTCTCCAGCGCCTGACTGGTCACCGTGCCCCACTCGGGCAGGCTCTTGCGACCGACAAACAGGCCGGCCTGCCCTGCAACCAGCTTGAGCAGATTCCGCGCTTCGGGCGAATCGGACAGCGCCGCCATCGCAGCTTCCCAGCCGCCGAGCACGTTGCGCCGACGCAGCGCATGTTCAATTTCCATCACGCGCATTGCCTTGTCCGGCACATGCGCGCACAGGAAAGGCGATTTCAGCAGATCCAGAAGAGCGATGGTTTCGGCGCGCGTGCCGACGACGTCGAGCAGCGCGGCGATCGCCGCTGCAGTGCGGGTGGTGGACAGCTTCCAGCCGGTCTCGTCGGCGACGAATACCCGCG
>JAEZVM010000366.1 GCA_023420795.1 Pseudomonadota bacterium | reverse complement strand
CTCGAAGCAACCCGGGAAGTGCCGCGCCGCCTCAGCCATCCGTCGCGCAAGACCATCGGTCTGCGCGTGCCGGAAAACCAGATTGCCTGCGCATTGCTGGAGGAGCTGGGGCAGCCGCTGCTCGGCACGACTCTCATCCTGCCGGATGAGGATAATCCATTGACCGAACCGGATGAAGTGCGCGAGAAACTGCAGCGCCAGATCGAACTGGTGATCGACGGCGGCGCATGCAGTTTCGAACCGACCACCGTCATCGACCTGACGGGCCCGGAGCCCGAGCTGTTGCGGCAGGGCCGCGGCGATGCATCGATGTTCGGATTGTGAGCCGATTTCGGTTTCCGGCACACCGCAGGCGACCATCATCCCTCTGATAAAATCGCGGCATGGATGAACTTATTCGTACGATCGCAGTGTATGCACTGCCGGTGATTTTCGCGATCACCCTGCATGAAGCCGCGCATGCATATGCCGCCCGCTACCTGGGCGATTCGACCGCCTACATGCAGGGTCGCATGAGCATGAATCCCATCAAGCACATCGACCCGTTCGGCACCATCGTTATTCCGATTCTGCTGTATGTCGCCACATCCGGCGCATTCCTGTTCGGCTATGCCAAACCGGTCCCTGTCGAATATGGCAACCTGCGCAAGCCGAAGCGCGACATGGCATGGGTTGCGCTTGCCGGGCCGGTTGCGAATTTTGTAATGGCATTGCTATGGATGATATTTGCGATCGTGCTCGCAGTCGCCGGCGTCGATGAGGAATTTTTCCAGCGCATGGCCCAGGCTGGTGTGCTGACCAATCTCGTCATGCTTGCCTTTAACCTGTTTCCGATTCCGCCGCTCGACGGTGGCCGCGTAATGACCAGCCTGCTGCCGAACCGGTACGCGTACAAATTTGCGCAAATCGAGCCGTACGGCTTCTTCATCGTGATGGCGCTGGTGCTCCTGAAAGTTCTGTACTTCTGGATGGTGCCGGTCATGACCGCTGCGCATGCCGTACTGAAGCTGATGATTCTTCCCCTGACCTTTCTTCTGACCTGATTCCTATGTTTCCCGATCGTGTTGTTTCCGGCATGCGCCCGACTGGCGCAATGCATCTTGGCCATTACCACGGCGCCCTCAAGAACTGGATCAAGATGCAGTCCGAACTGGAGTGCCTCTTCTTCGTCGCGGACTGGCATGCATTGACCACGCACTACGACGATCCCAGCATCATCGAAACCAGCACCTGGGACATGGTGATCGACTGGCTCGCGGCCGGCGTTGATCCGTCGAAGGCCACGCTGTTCATCCAGTCCAGGGTGCCAGAGCATGCGGAACTGCATCTGCTGCTGTCGATGTCCACGCCGCTCGGCTGGCTGGAGCGCGTGCCGACCTACAAGGATCAGCAGGAAAAACTCGCCGACCGCGATCTCTCGACTTACGGCTTCCTCGGCTATCCCCTGATGATGGCGGCAGACGTGCTGATCTATCGCGCCAGCCTCGTGCCGGTGGGCGAGGACCAGATTCCTCACATTGAAATCATGCGCGAAATCGCGCGCCGTTTTAATCACCTGTACGGCAAGGAAAAGAGCTTCGAGGAAAAAGCGCAGGAAGCGGCGAAGAAGCTCGGCGGAAAGCAGGCCAAGCTCTACAACGAGCTGCGTACCGCGTTCCAGGAAAAGGGCAATGAGGAAGCGCTTGCGCAGGCCAAGGGCATGATCGATCAAGCCCAGAGCCTGTCGATGATCGACCGCGAGCGCCTGTTCGGTTATCTTGAAGGCAGTCGCAAAGTGATCCTGGTCGAACCGCAGGCGCGCCTGACAGAAGCCTCGCGCCTGCCCGGCCTCGATGGACAGAAAATGTCGAAGAGCTACGGCAATGCAATTGCGCTTCGTGAAGACAAGGAGTCGGTCACCAAGAAGATTCGCACCATGCCGACCGATCCGGCACGCGTGCGTCGCACCGATCCGGGCGATCCGGAAAAATGCCCGGTATGGCAACTGCATCAGGTCTATTCCGATAACGATACGAAGGAATGGGTCATGAAGGGATGCAAGTCGGCTGGCATCGGCTGCCTCGAATGCAAGCAGCCGGTCGTCGATGCGGTCCTGAAGGAGCAGGAGCCCATGCGTGAACGCGCGCAAAAGTATCTCGACGATCCTTCCCTGGTGCGTGCAATCGTCGCGGATGGTTGCGACAAGGCGCGCAGGCTGGCCCAGGAAACCATGCGCGACGTGCGCGAGGTGATGGGCATCGGTTATCAGAAGTGAAGCAGAAGACGCCAGTCAGCAGCTTAAGCGGCCATTCATTGATGGATCAACCGTCGGCTTGGGTCGCGCGTTTTGCGCCACTGATTCCCGACGGCGAGGTGCTTGATCTGGCTTGCGGAAGCGGCAGGCATGCTCGCCTGCTGACGGCCCTGGGACACCCTGTGCTGGCGGTGGACCGCGATGGCGCTGCGCTGAAACGTGCAGCAGGGCCGGCGATCGCCACGCTGGAATTCGATCTGGAGAGCGACGCAACATGGGCTTTTGAGGCGAACAGGTTTGCCGGGATCGTGGTGACCAACTATCTGCACCGCCCCTTGTTCTCGCACATCTTTCGCAGCCTGGCACCGGATGGCGTGCTGATCTATGAGACCTTCGCCCAGGGGAATGAGCATTTTGGCAAGCCTTCGAATCCGCTTTTTCTTCTTGATCGAGGCGAACTGCTCGACATCGTATCGACGCACATGGAAGACCGGTTGCATGTCCTCGCGTTCGAGGATGGCTATGTGGACATCCCGAAGCCGGCCATGGCCCAGCGAATCTGTATCGTAAAGCGTGGCCCGGCTTTCGCGCCTGAACGGCTGCGGCTGTTTTGATTGCTGAGCCTTGAGGGATTGCACCACGGGACCAACCTATCCGCTACAATCAATCCTTTCCATATTTACCCATCGACATCATCATGATCCAAGGTAGCATCGTCGCTATTGTCACACCCATGCATGAAGACGGCAGCCTCGACTTGCCGGGACTGCGCAAGCTGATCGACTGGCACATCGCAGAGGGTACCGACGGTATCGTTATTGTGGGCACCACAGGCGAGTCACCAACGGTATCGGTCGAGGAGCATTGCGAGCTGGTCAAGATTGCGGTTGAACATGCCGCTAAACGTATTCCGATCATTGCCGGTACGGGTGGCAATTCGACTGCGGAAGCGATCGAACTCACGCGGTATGCGAAGAGCGTGGGCGCCGATGCTTCCCTGCAGGTGGTGCCGTACTATAACCGCCCGACCCAGGAGGGCATGTACCAGCATTTCAGCAAGATCGCGGAAGCGGTCGACCTGCCGGTAATTCTCTACAACGTACCCGGCCGCACCGTCGCCGACATGTCCAACGACACCATCCTGCGCCTGGCGCAAGTGCCGGGCATCGTAGGCGTCAAGGATGCAACCGGCAACATCGCACGCGGAAGCGACCTGATCCGCCTTGCGCCCAAGTCCTTCGCGGTGTATTCCGGTGATGATCCGACTGCGATGGCGTTGATGTTCTGCGGCGCCAAGGGCAACATCTCCGTCACCGCCAACGTCGCTCCCCGCGGCATGCATGAGCTGTGCGTCGCGGCAATGAGTGGCAAGGTGGCCGAAGCGGTGGCAATCAACAACAAGCTGCTGCCTTTGCATAACAAGCTGTTTGTCGAGCCGAATCCGGTGCCGGTGAAGTGGGCAATGGTGCAGATGGGCCTGATCCCATCCGGCATTCGCTTGCCACTGGTGACGCTTGGCGCCGCTTACCATGAGACGGTACGCGCTGCGTTGCAGGAATCCGGAGTATTACAATAAGCGCCGCAAATCGTCCGGCACGCTATCAGACACCTTCTCTCGGCATCGATATGACTATTCGCAAGAACTCTCGCTTGGCTCAACATGGACTCGTTTATGCGCTGGCGCTGGCCGGTTTAACCGGCTGCAGCTCGGTCGGGTCGATGCTGGAACCAGACAAGCTGGACTACAAAAGCGCCGGCAAGGCGCCTTCGCTGGAAATACCGCCCGATCTGACGCAATTGCAGCGGGAGAACCGCTATACGATCCCGGAAGCCAACCGCGGAACTGCGACTGCATCCAGCTATGCCTTGCAACAGGCTGCTCGCCCGGCTTCTGCGACAGCGGTGCCTGCGGCTGTTTCGCCGGCCGCGCCGGCAAACATGCACATCGAGCGCGCCGGCAGTCAGCGTTGGCTGGTCGTCAAGCAGCCGCCTGAAGTGCTCTGGCCGGAGATCAAGGATTTTTGGCAGGATGCCGGCTTCCTGATCAATATCGAGACGCCGCAAGCCGGTGTCATGGAAACCGATTGGGCCGAGAATCGGGCCAAGATTCCGCAAGACTTCATCCGTAACACGATCGGCAAGGCACTGGACTCGCTGTATTCGACCGGCGAGCGCGACAAGTTCCGCACCCGCTTGGAGCGTGCCGCGGATGGCTCGACTGAAATCTATATCAGCCATCGCGGCATGCAGGAAGTTCTGGTGGGGCAGCAGAAAGATTCGACCATGTGGACGCCGCGTCCGTCGGACCCGGAACTGGAAGCTGAATTCCTGACTCGCCTGATGGCTCGTCTCGGCATGGAAAGCGCCCAGGCGAAAGCGACGGCGGCCAATGTCAATCTGCAGCCTCCGCGTGCGAAGCTGGTCAAGGCGAGCGACCTCAGCTATGTTGAGGTCGATGAAAGCTTCGACCGTGCATGGCGCCGGGTAGGACTTGCGCTGGATCGCGTCGGCTTCACGGTCGAAGACCGCGATCGTGCGCAGGGTCTGTATTTCGTCCGCTACGTCGATCCTGAATACGATCAGAACAAGGCGTCCGAAAAAGGCTTCTTCTCCAAGCTGTTCTCGTTTGGCTCGGACGACAAGGCGAAATCGGCATTGCGGTATCGCGTTTCCGTCAAGGGTGCCGGCAACGTAAGCCAGGTTGCCGTTCTCAATGCAGAAGGGCGTCCCGAATCCTCGCAGACTGCTGCGAAGATTCTCTCCCTGCTGAATGAACAACTCAAGTAAGCGTAATCAATATTGAAGTTTGCAAGCCTGGGAAGCGGCAGCGAGGGAAACGCGCTGCTGATTTCCACGACGTCCGGCACGACCCGCACAACAGTGATGCTGGACTGCGGATTTGCCATCCGCGAGACGGAGCGTCGCCTGCAGCGGCTCGGTATGAGCCCTGTAGATATCGCCGGCCTCATCGTCACCCATGAACATCAGGATCATGTTGGCGGAGTGTTCAAGTTCGCCCGACGCCACAAGATTCCTGTATGGCTCAGTTACGGCACCTATCAGGCAGTACGGAAAGACTGCGATGGAGTGATCATTCATTTTTGCCGTGATAACGAGCGTCTTGCGATACGGGATCTCGAGCTCACTCCCTATACGGTGCCGCACGACGCGCGGGAGCCGCTTCAGTATGTTGCCGACGACGGCCAGTTCAGGTTGGGTATCCTAACCGATGCAGGACGGCCTACCGCCCATATGATTGACGCACTTGGTGGCTGTCATGGACTGGTGCTCGAATGTAATCATGATCGCGACAAGCTCACCAATTCCGCGTATCCACCTTCGTTGAAGCAGCGGATTGGAGGCGACTACGGGCATTTGGCCAATGATGCGACCGCAGAGATTCTGGGCGCCCTCGATCAATCCCGGTTGAAGACAATAGTCGGCGCACATTTAAGCCAGCAAAACAATACTCCCCGGCTTGCCCTGGATGCATTATGCAGTGCTGCGGACCCCGACAGGATTCGAATCAAGATTGCCTGTCAGGAGGAAGGATTTGACTGGATTGAGTTGTCATCACAGGATTGATTGTTGTGATGCAGTGGCCCAAATAAAAAAGCCGACCGTATCAACGGTCGGCTTTTTATTTCGGTAATCCTTAGATTACTTGGATGCAGGAGCTTCTGCAGCCGGAGCAGCAGCGGCCGGAGCGGCAGCGTCAGCAGCCGGGGCAGCAGCGGCCGGAGCAGCAGCATCAGCGGCCGGAGCAGCGGCGGCGTCAGCAGCCGGAGCAGCTGCCGGAGCTGCGGTCTCAGCAGCCGGAGCAGCAGCAGCCGGAGCTTCGGCTGCCGGAGCAGCAGCTTCTTCTTTCTTGCCGCAAGCAGCCAGAGCAACAGCCAACAGGGATGCGATCAACAGCGTCTTTTTCATGGATTTTCCTTCAGAAAATTATTATAAAAAATGTGCGATGAATAATTACCGGTAATTATCGCTCTATAGGCGTTTTCGCAGAGTTTATGCCCAAATGTTGCATTGCCACACATTGAAAACTTCCTAATCGGCAATTATAGCGTGTTTTTTATTTACTAAACATAGCTTACTTCCACTTTCGTAAGCAAATTGTAAGTAAAAACTACAGTCTAAAACGACAGCTCACTTCAGCGCTAACCAGCCATCCTCATACCATGTATGTAAAGCTTCCAGTACATCGGACGATGCCAGCTTGATGTCGTCGCCCTCAAGCTGACGGGTATCTGCCAATAGCGTCAAGGAGGTCTTGTCCTGGCGGGAGAGTGCGAAAGATTCGCCGTTGATGAAAACATGCTTGCCCCGGTACAGCATCCTGGTTTTGCGGGACAACGAGATGCCGCGTTTGATCGCAGCCTGGGTGAAGCGGGCGTATGACATGGGGCGCGCAGGCCGATCGAAGAAAACACTAGCCTTCGGCTCGGACAGGTATCCGCCGAGGAAAATGGTGATGTCATCTTCGGTGAAGCGGACCTTTGCCAGCTCTGCTGCGACGCGCGATACCATCGCTCGGCTGATTTCACCCGGATGTTTACCCGGCTGCAGATCGGCATCGGCATAGCGTCCCGGTAGATCGATGGTATCCGACATGAACTGCAGGAATGCTTCGCCCAGTTCCTGATAAGTGTACGCTCGGAATCCGATCGAATATGTCATGCATTCGCCGAGCGCGACGCCATCATGCGCGTAATGCGGCGGAAGATAGAGCATGTCGCCCGGATTCAGGACGAACTCCTGTTCCGCTTGAAAGTTCTTCAGGATCTTCAGTGGCATGCCTTCGATAAATGTCAGATCTTCCTGTGCACTGATACGCCAGCGGCGTTGTCCGTGAGCCTGCAGCAAGAAAACATCGTAGGAGTCGAAATGCGGTCCGACGCCTCCGCCATCGGTTGCGTAGCTGATCATCAGGTCGTCCAGCCGTGCATCCGGAATGAAGCGGAATTGCTGCATCAGCTTGTCCGCCGCATCGTTGTGCAGATTGACGCCCTGGATGAGCATGGTCCAGTTTTCTTTATTGAAGGAGGGCAGCTTATCGAAAGGACCCTTTTGGATATCCCACTTGGTACCGAAGTGAGTAACAAGACGGGATTCAACGTCATGCTGTGCCGCCAGATCGGCAAGCGCTTCGCGTGACAGCAAGGGCTTGAATCCCGGAATGGCCTGGCGAATCAGCAAGGGTTTCTTGTGCCAGTAATCGCGAAAAAAAAGCTGAGGCGTGAGGCCGCCGAGTAGGGTGAGTTTTTTCATGCCCGCATTATATAGGCATGCCTATTGCTGCGAAGTTAAGAGCTTGTGCCGTTGCCGGATATAATCCGCGTGGATTTTTAATTGAGAGGAATTGTTATGAAGATTGCCAAGAATACGGTAGTGACGGTGCACTACAAATTGTCAGATGCGCAGGGCAATCTGATCGAGGAAAGCACCGAGCCGATGGTTTATCTGCATGGCGGTTACGAGAACACGTTGCCGAAAATTGAAGAGGCGCTGGAAGGGAAGGATGCCGGTTTTGAAACCACGATCCAGGTCGAGCCCGATGACGCCTTTGGCGAATACGATCCCAATCTTATCAAGATCGAACCGCGCAACCGCCTGCCTGAGCCAGTGGAAGTCGGCATGCAGTTCGAGGGTACGCCGGATGGTGCACAAAGTGAAGAAGAAACGCTGATCTTTACCGTCACCGATATTGCTGAGGACAAGGTTGTGCTGGACGGGAATCATCCGCTCGCGGGCATGGCGTTGCGCTTCACGCTCAATGTGGCGAATGTGCGCGCGGCCAGTGAAGAGGAAATCGCCCATCAGCATGTGCATGGCGAACACGGTCATCACCATGGCGATATTGAAGGCGACGATAGCGATCAGTACCGCAGCTATCCTCTCCACTGACAAACGATTCCCGGCATCGTGCAGGTATTACATGGCGTGAGCGATTAATACACGACCGCCGGGATGGTCCTGACGGGCGCCCGTGGACGGACCTATTTTGAGACCGGTTTCTTTGAGAGTTTGCGCTGCAGTGTGCGCCGGTGCATGTTCAGCGCGCGTGCCGTTGAAGAAATATTCCCTTGATGTTCCGCGAGTACGCGCTGAATGTGCTCCCATTCGAGCCTATCCACCGTCAGCGGAGACAGTTCTTCGGAAGCGGGCGCTGTCTCTGTCTGCTCGCTCTGGGACTCGAACTTCAAAGCTGAAAGAACCGAGTCCACGTTGACCGGTTTTGCCAGGTAATCGTCTGCCCCTAGCTTGATTGCCTGCACTGTGGTGACTATGCTCGCATAGCCGGTCAGCACCAGTATCCGCGCCTGCGGCAATGCCTTGCGTAAAGGGGCGATCCATTGCAGGCCGGAGTCCTCGGCAAGGTGCAGATCCACCGTTACGAAATCAAAAGCCGTTTCCGATGCGGTACGGAGCGCATCCGTGCCGGTGTGGGCGACGGTCGTGTCCAGACCGCGGCGATTGAGTGAGCGCGCCAGTGTCGTTGCGAAAACCGGATCGTCGTCAAGGATGAGGAATTTAGGCTGCATGGATGGGTATCCTGATAGTCGCTGTTGTGCCTTTTCCCGGGCTGGAGGATAGCGCGATCTGTGCGCTTATCCTGTGTGCGGTGGCAAACGCCAGCATCAGGCCGAGGCCCTGTCCGCCGGAGGAACTGGTCACCCGCTCGTAGCCAAGTCTCTTCAACAGATCCGGCGATATGCCGGGCCCCTGATCCTCTACCTGAAGAATTACCTCGTGATTTTCGAAGTGCAGGGATAGCTGGATTGCGGTATCGGTGCGGTCTGCTGCGCGGGCTGCGTTGTCCAGCAGCGTAAGGAGAATGTGACCAAGGTCCTGTGCGCTGGACATTCGCGCGCTGCTCTCCTCAATCGACAGTTTCAACCTGGTCGATGGGCAGCGCAGCCGCCATTTTTCAATGAAGTCCTTTAACCATTCCGTCACGGGGACTAAGGCGGCGGGATGCATGGCGTCGCTTGTCCGTCCCATCCGATCGAGCGATGTCTTGCATAGCGCAATCTGCGTTTCGATGGTCGCAATATCCTCCGCATGAGCAGCAAGCGATGCATTCTGCCTGGCCTCATTTTTCAGGTCACCTGCGATCAGCGCAATCGTGGAAAGCGGCGTGCCCATTTCATGTGCGATGCTTGCCGCCTGGGTTCCCAGCGCGAGCATTCTCTCGTTCTGCAACTGCTGTTCCCGTGCGCTTGCCAGCTGGGCATCACGTTCTCGTAATGCGTGCGAGCTGCGGCCGACGAACCAGGCGATGAGCCCGGCGGAAAGCACGAAATTCGCCCACATGCCGATCAGGTGGTAATCGACCGCCATGTTGTGATCCATCATGTGCAGCGGCACATAGCTGAACATCATCACCGAATAGCAGGCCAGGGAAAATACCGCCAGCGACAGCGCAAAGCGCCACGGCAGAATCGCTGCGCCCACTGCAAGCGCCGGCAGATAGAACGATACGAAAGGATTTGTGGCTCCGCCAGAGAAATACAGCAGAGCGGATAGCGCAAGCACATCGACCAGCAGCTGAAGGAAGAAACCGATGTCGCCTACCGGACGTGGTTGCTGCATGCGCCACCAGGTCCAGCCGTTGAAGGCTGCAAGAAGCAGCATGATGGTAAGCAGGGCGGCAACAGGCAGCTTAACGCCCAGCCACAAGCTTGCTGCGATGACGCCGGCCAGTTCGCAGGCGAGCGCAATCGTGCGCATCCAGATGAGCCGCCAGAGGGTTTCATGCTGTGGCAACGTATTGAAGACGGAGGGAAATGACATGCACCGATTATATCGGCACGGAAAAATTCTCCGGCCGATTGACTGAGGGTGCGACACTATGTCGCATCGACGCGGAACAACTGTTTATCGATATCCGTTGACGAGGCGGCCCGATGTGTCGGTAATCGCAAACAGCTTGGGATCGGACCGGTTCGCGGTGATCTTGACCCAGCCCCAGCCGGTGTCGAGCTGACCGAGGTTTCCCTGCCAGACGATGGCTGACGATGCCGCGGGCTTGGTGCCTGCGCCATGCACGATCAACACCTTGCCGGGGAATTTTTTTGCCAGGCTCCTGATCTGCGTTCTTGTTTCCGCGTAGCCGTCGCGTTTGGCGGCGCGCGGGGGCATCAAAGGATTGCCGTCGCAAAACAGCACGATCGCCGCTTCTTTTTTCTGGGATGCCGACGTGAAAATCCGCTGCAGCCAGTGCCGATTGGCTACCAGTCTGTCCTCGAATTCGCTGTTGCGGCCGGCATCGAACACATAGTGGTTGTTGTTGGAGGGGACGTTAATCGTGGCAAACATCACTTTGCCCATTTCCCAGCGCGCGTTTTCCGCGAAGCTGCGGTACTTCGGTGTCATCGATTGGCGAATGAGGGGAATCCTGCTGGCGCCGAGGGAGAATTCATCATTGAAGAGCAGCTCACGCAGCCGATGCAGTTTTCCATTCGCCGCAGATTTGCCGGCTTCGTTCCTGCAGTCGGCCCAGTCGCTGGCTGCCAGCGACACGATCAAGCCGTTTTTCGCATCGTCAAGCAGGGCTTTCCTGCGTTGATAGAGCTTGTCGGTGCATGGCTCGCTGGCTGCTTTCATGCCGTTGACGACGACGAAGGCCAGGTTGTCGGCATCGGTTTCCTCGATCGCCTCGCGCAGCGCCTCGTCGTCCGAGCCGGCCCTGAACGGATTCGAGATGACGGAAAAGCTGAATTTGCCGGTGTCGGCCGCCATGGACGCCGGGCCATTTAGCAGTGCCGTGCACGCCAGTATCGTCCGCAGCAGGTTTTTTTTCATTATTGTTCGGACAGATTCTTCAAACGATAAAGGGCATCGAGCGCTTCGCGCGGCGACAGTGCATCCGGATCGATATCGGCAAGCATGTCCAGCACGGCACCGGCGACGGGCGGCAGCGCCGGCTCGGCGAGATCGGCAGAATCGCTTGCTTCAGCTGCGGCGCTCGCAAACAGATCGAACTGCGGCGTTGCCTGCACCGAATGCGCTTCCAGCGCCGCCAGATGCTTGCGTGCGGCCTTGATGACGGGTTGCGGCACGCCGGCCAGTTGCGCCACCTGCAAGCCGTAGCTTTGCGACGCCGGTCCTGCCTGTACCGCATGCAGGAAGACGATGCTGTCCTTGTGCTCGACTGCAGACAGATGCACGTTGGCTGCGGCCGGGTGCGTATCCGGCAGTTGCGTCAGTTCGAAATAATGTGTTGCGAACAGCGTGAAGCTGCGCGTGGTTTCGATCAGGTGGCGCGCAATCGCCCATGCCAGCGCCAGTCCGTCGAAGGTGGAAGTGCCGCGCCCGACTTCATCCATCAGCACCAGCGAATGCTCGGTTGCGCCATTCAGGATCGCCGCAGACTCCGTCATCTCTACCATGAAGGTCGATCGTCCGCCCGCCAGGTCGTCAGCCGCGCCGATACGGGTGAAAATGCGGTCGATCGGGCCGATCACCGTTCGGCTGGCGGGAACGAAGCTGCCGACATAGGCTAGCAGCGTAATCAGCGCGACCTGCCGCATGAAGGTCGATTTACCGCCCATGTTGGGGCCGGTGATCAGCAGCAGCTTGCGCTCGTTACTCAGTTCGCAGTCGTTGGCGATGAAGCGCTCTATCTGGTTTTCCACCACCGGATGGCGGCCTTGCTCGATCTGAATGGTTGGCTCTGCTACTAGTTGCGGCGCGCACCAGTTGTTGCGCATCGCATGGGCGGCCAGCGCCACCAGCACGTCGAGCTGGGCGAGCGCGTGCGCTATCGATTGCAGTACGCCGATATGCGGTGCGAGGTCGTTCAGCAGCTTCTCGTACAGGTACTTTTCGCGGGCCAGCGCGCGCTCCTGCGCAGACAGCGCCTTGTCCTCGAAGGCTTTCAGTTCGGGCGTGATGTAGCGCTCGGCATTCTTCAGTGTCTGGCGGCGGCGGTAATCGTCCGGCACCTTGTCGGTCTGACCGTGCGTGACTTCGATGTAGAAGCCGTGCACTTTGTTGTATTCGACGCGCAGGTTGGCGATGCCGGTGCGCGCGCGTTCCCGCGTCTCCAGATCGACGAGGAACTGGCCGGCATTCTCGGATAAGGCGCGCAGCTCATCCAGCTCGGCATCGAAACCGCGCGCGATCACGCCGCCGTCGCGAACCATCGCGGCCGGCTCCAGCGCAATGCCGCGTTCGATCAGGTCGAAGCATTCCGAGGGCGTGGCCAGCGCGTCATGGGTGGAGCTCAGCAACGGTGCGTCCGCATCCTTGGCGCACATCGCGACATAGGCACGCAGCGACGGCAGTTGCTGCAGGCCGCCGCGCAGGCCGGAAAGATCTCGCGGCCGCGCCGACAGCAGCGCGATGCGGGTCGTGATGCGCTCGATATCCGGCACCGCCGCCAATGTGGCCGACAGGCCGGATGATGCGTCGGCCCGTATTAGAGCATTGAGCGCTGCATGGCGAGCCTTCGCGATTTCCTGATCACGCTGGGCGTGATGCAGCCAGTGACGCAGGAGGCGCGAACCCATCGCGGTGCGGCAATGGTCCAGCTGCGAGAACAGGGTGGGGGATACCGACGATCCTTCCTGCCCACGTATCGTTTCCGTCAGCTCGAGGTTACGTCTGGTTGCGGCATCCAGCCCGATGAATTCGTTTTCAGATTCGACTGACAGGGTACGCACATGCTGCAGGCCCTTGCCCTGGGTGGATTGCGCATAACGCAGAAGAGCGCCGGCGGCGCCTGTCGCCACATTCAGGTTTTCGGCGCCGAACCCGGTGAGCGTCGCAACGGCCAGTTGCTCGAGCAAGGCCTTCCTGCCAGTTTCGCTGTCGAAATGCCAGTGCGGGACGGTGGTGTACTTGCTCGCGACGCCATGCAGCAGCACCGCTTCGGCATCGTCGGCAATCAGAATCTCGGCTGGCGCAATGCGTTCGAGTTCCTGTTTCAGGCGCGTGTCGCACGTCTTTGTGTCACCGGCGAATTCCATCAGTTTCAACGCGCCGCTGGCCATCGATAGCCAGGCAAGGCCCACTGTCACCGTCTTGCGCTGCGTGATCGCGCACAGGGCGAGCAGTGACCGATCGGCTTTTTCCGGCAGCAGATCGGAATCGGACAGCGTGCCGGGGGTGATGATCCGCACCACCTTGCGCTCGACCGGCCCCTTGCTGGTTGCCGGATCGCCGATCTGTTCGCAGATCGCGACCGACTCGCCGAGCTTAATCAGCTTGGCCAGATACTGCTCGGCCGAATGGAATGGGACCCCTGCCATCTTGATCGGATTGCCGTTGGATGCACCGCGCTGCGTCAGCGTGATGCCGAGCAGGCGGGCGGCTTTCTCCGCGTCGTCGAAAAACAGCTCGTAGAAATCCCCCATTCGGTAGAACAGCAGCGTGTCCGGGTGTTCCGCCTTGATGCGAAGGTATTGCTGCATGACGGGCGTGTGCTTTTCCAGCAGCGCATTCAGGCCGGGAGAGTTCGCGTCGTTGTCCGGTTTTGCGGCGGGTCTTGAAGCCATTCCAATCTTTCTGTTTGACGAGGGCAGATCGCGCATTGGCGCGTGCAGTCCGCCATTTTAATGGCCCGGCCGATTGGATCAAAGCTGGTGTTGTACTTGTCGGGCAATGCATCGCTCGCGGCCGTATGGCGTGAGCGATGCGTCGCCGGATGGTCTATCGGCCGCGTCCGGTAGAGCGTGCGGTTCGTGTTGCGGCGGTCGTGCCCGTCAAGGATTTGCCGGGCGTGCCTTTTGGCGCTGGCCTGGGCGAGGAGGGTGTGGGAGCCGTCTGTTTGCCTTGCGGCGGACGGTTGCGGGGTGGCCGGTTCTGGCGCTGCGCGTCGCCGCTGCGCAGTTGTATCGGTTGCGGCCGTGCGTTCGGGTCGGGCTCGAAGCCCGGAATCACCTCGCGCGGCAGGCTGCGCTTGATCAGCTTCTCTATGCCCTTGAGCATGTCGTGCTCATCGATGCATACCAGCGAGACGGCTTCGCCCGGCATGCCGGCACGGCCGGTGCGGCCGATGCGATGCACGTAATCTTCCGGCACGTTCGGCAAATCGTAGTTCACCACATGCGGCAACTGATCGATGTCGATGCCGCGCGCGGCGATGTCGGTTGCCACCAGCACCTGCAGGCTGCCGTCCTTGAATTCCGCGAGCGCACGGGTGCGGGCTGCCTGGCTCTTGTTTCCGTGAATGGCGAGCGCGCCGATGCCGTCCTTGCCGAGCTGTTCCACCAGCTTGTTCGCTCCGTGCTTGGTGCGGGTGAATACCAGCACCTGGAACCAGTTGCGTTCCTTGATCAGATGAGCGAGCAGCATATGCTTTCGGTTGCGGTCCACCGGATGGATTTTCTGATCGATGATCTCGACCGTCGAATTGCGGCGCGCCACTTCGATCGTTGCCGGCGTGTTCAGCAGGCCATCGGCCAGCGCCTTGATCTCGTCGGAAAAGGTCGCGGAAAACAGCAGGTTCTGGCGCTGCGTCGGCAGCACCACGAGAATGCGGCGGATGTCGCGGATGAAGCCCATGTCCAGCATGCGGTCGGCTTCGTCCAGCACCAGGATTTCGATGTGCTTCAGATCGATGGTGCCCTGCTGCATGTGATCGAGCAGGCGCCCGGGCGTCGCGACCAGGATATCCACGCCCTGTGCGAGCAGTTTGATCTGCGGGTTGATGTTGACGCCGCCGAAGATGACTGCCGAGCTAAGCTT
>JAEZVM010000349.1 GCA_023420795.1 Pseudomonadota bacterium | reverse complement strand
CGTCGAGGTTTTCGATCGCACGCATGCGGCGTTCGATCGCGGCGTCGCGCGTGCCTTCGAAGTCGTCGAGTTCGGTGATCGCGGAAGCGCGGCCGCTGACGAACTTGGTGGAGAGTTTTTTCAGGTTTTGCTGCAGGCGCTGGTCGGCCAGCTTTTGCCCGGCGCGCGCCTTGAAATGCATCGACTGGACTTGCATCAGATATCTCCCGCCAGAACCTGCGCGACATGCAGCACGCGGGTGGTGTCGTCGCCGGTGCGACGCAGCCGCCCTTCAATGTTCAGCATGCAGCCGAGGTCGCCCAGCACCACCGCCTCAGCGCCGGACTGGTGGATGTTCTCGCATTTCTCATCGACGATCGCCGACGAAATATCGCCGTACTTGAGCGCGAAGGTGCCGCCGAAGCCGCAGCACTGGCGGCTGTCCTTCATTTCGGTGACCTGCACGCCGGCCTTGTCGAGCAGCGCGCGCGGCTGCTTCTGCACGCCGAGTTCGCGCAAGCCGCAGCAGGAGTCGTGATACGTCACCGTTCCGACGGCCTTGCCCTCGCCCGGCAGCCTGTCGATCTTCGCCACGTTCTGCAGGAAGTCGGTCAGCTCATAGACGCGCGGGGCCAACCGCTGCATGCGCGCCATCCATGCGGGATCGTCCGAAAATAAGTCGAAATAGTGGGTCTTCACATTGCCGCCGCAGGAGCCGGAAGGGATCACGACATAATCGAAGCCTTCGAACTCCTCGACGAATTTTTCCGCCAGCGCGCGCGCCGCCTTGCGGTCGCCTGAGCTGTAACCGGGCTGCCCGCAGCAGGTCTGCTGTTCCGGCACCACCACCTCGCAGCCGGCCGCCTCCAGCAGCTTGAGGGTGGAAAAGCCGATTTCCGGCCGCATCATATCAATCAGGCAGGTTACAAATAATCCGACACGCATGGCGCTGTTCCTTTGCTGTACATGACTGGAATTATGACTGTCGCCCGGCAAAATGATGCACGCTCCGACGATGAAATAAATTTGAGGGGCGTACCCAATTTTTTTCGCACGCCTTTTTCATTTTTTCACATTGTGATATAACGTACTTATTGCAACGCACCAACCACAATATGAAACCTCAGCAGCCCCCTCAGACCGAAAATGGCCAGACTTCCATCCAGGTAATCGAACGCATGATCTCTTTGCTGGACGCCCTCGCCCAGTACCCGGATCCGGTCAGCCTGAAGGAGCTGTCCAGCGTTACCGGTCTGCATCCCTCGACTGCGCACCGCATCCTGAACGACATGGTGGTCAAGCGCTTCGTCGATCGCGCGGATGGCGGTTCCTACCGCCTTGGCATGCGCCTGCTGGAGCTCGGCAATATCGTCAAGAGTCGCCTGAACGTGCGGGAAGCGGCACTCGAGTTCATGCGCGCCTTGCACCGCAAGACGCACCAGACGATCAACCTGTCGGTGCGGCAGGGCGACGAGATCGTGTACATCGACCGCTCCTTCTCCGAGCGCTCCGGCATGCAGGTGGTGCGTGCGATCGGCGGCCGCGCGCCGCTGCACCTGACCTCGACCGGCAAGCTGTTCCTGTCGATCGACGATCCCAAGCAGGTGCGTGCGTATGCAACCCGTACCGGCCTGGCCGGCCACAACAAGAATTCCATCACCGACCTTGCCAAGCTGGAACGCGAACTGAGTCTGGTGCGCGCACGCGGTTATGCACGCGACAACGAGGAACTGGAACTCGGAGTGCGCTGCATCGCGGCCGGCATCCATGACGACTCCGGCAAGCTGATCGCCGGCCTGTCGATTTCCGCGCCCGCCGACCGCTTGCAGGACGACTGGGTCGAGGACCTGGTCGGCACCGCCAGCCAGATTTCGGCGGTGCTGGGCTACGTGCCGGAAGGAGCGGCGGCGTAGACCGAGAGCCTGACTGGGAATTGTAGTGAGCCGGCACTACCGGTGGAGCCAGACACGCATCAGTGACAGCAGCTGCGCGACATCCACCGGCTTCGTGATGTAGTCGGACGCGCCGGCTTCCAGGCATTTGTCGCGGTCGCCCTTCATCGCCTTCGCAGTGAGCGTGATGATGGGCAGCGACCTGAACTTCGGTATCCGGCGGATTACGCGCATCGTGTCGTAGCCGTCCATCTCCGGCATCATGATGTCCATCAGAACAATCTCGATGTCCGGATCCTTTTCCAGCACCTCGATCCCGTCCCTGCCGTTTTCGGCGAACAGCACTTTCATCTGCTGTCGCTCCAGCACCGAACTCAGCGCGAAGATGTTGCGCAGATCGTCATCGACGATCAGCACCTTGCGTCCTGCCAGATCGCCCTCTTTCGCTGCAAGGTCGACCAGCATCCGCTGCTGCAGTTCCGGCAGGCAGGATGGAGAACGGTGCAGGAACAGCACGCTGGCATCGAGCAGATGCGCCGGCGAGCACGCCTCCCTGAGAACGAGGTTCCTGGCGAGGCGCTTCAGCCTGGCTGCATCCTTGCGCATCAGTTCCCGCGCGGTGTAGGCGATAACTGGCAGGTCGCGCAGCGCGCTTTCGCTGCTCATCGACTCAAGCAGGTCGAAGCCTCTGGTGTTCGGCTGGCTCAGATCGAGCACCATGCAGTCGAAATGCGATACCTTGAGCGCCTCCAGGGCATCGTTGCCAAAGCCGACGACGCTGATATGCACATCGGTCGCCGCGATCAGGTCGATCATTGCTTCCAGCCGCTCCTGCTCGTCCGCCACAACCAGCATGCTGCGATTGCCGCGCATCAGGAACTGTTGCATGTCGATGAACTCCGCCTGCAGGCACTCTCGATCGAGCGGTTTCGACAGGCAGGAAACCGCTCCCTGGCGCAATGCGCGCTCCCGCTCCTTCCCGCTGCCAATCAGATGCACTGGAATATGCCGCGTGGACGGATCGCGCTTCAGGCGGTCGAGCACAATCAATCCGTCATGATCCGGCAGGTCGGTGTCCAGCAGGATCGCAGCCGGCAGATAGTCGCGCGCAAGCGTCAGCGCCGGCCCGCCATGCTGCGTGATGATGCCCCTGAAATTTCTCTCCCTTGCCTGTTCAAGAAGGGTATCTGCAAAGCGTGCATCGCTTTCAATGATCAGCACCGAAGGGTCGCTCTGGCCCGGAAGGTCGCGGTCGTCGGCGATGCCTTCCCTGGAAACGAATGCCCCCTCCTTTCCGACAAGCGCAGAAGGCTGCCTGACTCTTTCCACGGAATTCGGGTTTGCCTGCATTTGCTCCGGCTGCGGCAACGACGTACGTACCATCGGCAGCGACAACTGGCGGCTCGCAAGGCCACCCTCGTTGTACGGCACATACAGCGTAAACGTGCTGCCCGCCCCGGCAGTGCTCTCGACGCGGATCTCGCCGTTCAGCAGGCGGGCCAGCTCGCGGCTGATCGACAGCCC
>JAEZVM010000306.1 GCA_023420795.1 Pseudomonadota bacterium | reverse complement strand
CGGATTACGAGCGGCTGGAGGAATTCGTGCCGGATCTGGTGTCGTCGAAGGTGTTGTCACGCAGCCAGCACGAGGCGATCATCGAACAGCAAAACCGCGCCGGCTTCCTGTTTCTGTCGCATACCATCCGCATGGTGGTGCGCATCGCGGAACAGCCGTTTTCCGCGCTCGACGTGGAGCAGATATCCGGTGACATGCAGCACTATTCCGCGCGCTGGCTGCTGGAACCGTTCGAGCTGCAGGGCACGACCGGTACGCGCATCGGGTTCGACGGCGCGATCGAACCGGCCTTTCCGCTGCCGCCGCTGGTCGGCGACGCACTGGTGGAACTCAATGCAAGAAAGATGGTTGAAGCGGTGATCACCGAAATCGACCGGCGCAGCATGCATTAAAAACCGCGATGCGTCCTGAAACGCTCGGTCGCCGCCACCAGCGCCGCCGCGATGCCCGGTTCATAGGCGGAATGGCCGGCATCATCGATCACCTGTAGCCGCGCTTCCGGCCAAGCCGCATGCAGGCGAAACGCCGACGATGGCGGGCAAACCACGTCATAGCGCCCCTGCACGATGATCGCCGGCAGATGGCGGATGCGGTCGATGTTGCGGATCAGCTGGTCATCACCGAGGAAGCCTTCATGCACAAAGTAATGCGCCTCCAGCCGGCCGATGCCGAGGCTGACCGCATCCGAACTGCAGTCGTCGATCGCTTTCGGGTCCGGCCGCAGGAACAGGCAGCGGCCTTCGTAACGGCTCCAGCTGTGCGCCGCCGGCGCATAAATCGCCGGATCTTCCGAAAACAGCCGCTGCGCATAGGCTTGCAGGAGATTGCGACGCTCTTCCGGTGGAATCGGCGCAATGAAGTCGTCGTGCGCCTCGGGGAAAAACCAGCGGATGCCATTCATGAACCAGTCGATCTCGGCGCGCGTGCAGAGGAAGATGCCGCGCAACACGAAACCGAGGCAGCGCGCCGGATGCGCTTGGCCATAGGCAAGCGCCAGCGTCGAGCCCCAGGAGCCACCGAATACCAGCCATTGTCCGATTCCAAGCAGTTCGCGCAGGCGCTCGATATCGTTGATCAGCAATTGCGTGGTGTTGTTGTGGTATTCACCCAGCGGCGTCGATTTGCCGGCGCCGCGCTGGTCGAACAGCACGATGCGGTAATGCGCCGGATCGAAGAAGCGGCGCTGGCGCGGCGACAATCCGCCGCCAGGTCCGCCATGCAGGAACAATACCGGCACGCCGTCCGGGTTGCCGCACTCTTCCCAGTACAGCGTGTGGAGCTCATCGACCGGCAACATGCCGTGCCGGTACGGCTCGATCGGTGGAAAAAGCGCTAGTTCGGTTTTCAGGTCGTTCATCGCGTCGGCTATTTCTATTGCAGATCCAATCATTTTGCGCCGAGGCTAGCCAAAAGCAAAAATTTCCTATAGACTTCGGCCTCTTCAGACGTGGTGACAACGTCGCACGGGTTTTAGGAGCGGTAGTTCAGTTGGTTAGAATACCGGCCTGTCACGCCGGGGGTCGCGGGTTCGAGCCCCGTCCGCTCCGCCAGAATAAAAAAGACGAATCGAATGATTCGTCTTTTTTTTCGCCCGCTGCATTCCCCAGCTGAAACGGCGGGCCGGAACCCGCCATCCATCCTGCTCAGGCGGCCTGCTTCTGCTTCTCTTCCCCACCCAGCGCTTCCACCAGGTCGCCGATCAGCTTGGCCAGTTCGCCGGTCATCAGCGCGAAATCGGTATCGAAACGCTCATCCTCGTTCTGCATCGTCGAATCGGTGTTTTCCTTCAACACATCCAGCGGCGCGACCCGCTTGACCGCGAGCGATTCGGTCAACACGAAGGACACGCGATCGGCCCAGGTCATTGCCAGCCGCGTGCACTGCTTGCCAGCGGCGATGTGGCGGCGCACGTCTTCCGCTTCAATCGTGTGGCGCACATAGCGCACGGTCGCCTTGCCTTCGCCGGTGGCGCGCAGCTCGGTGTCCTGGTCGACGGTGAAGCCGGCCGGCGCTTCGTCGGCAGCCAGCCAGTCGGTCATCGCCGACAGCGGCGAGCGCTCGGTGCGCAGCGACGCAAACGGCAGGCTCTCCAGCGATTTAAGCAGCAGCTTGAACACTTCGTCGGCCTTGGCCGGGCTGGCGGCATCGACGACCATCCAGCCATTGACCGGGTCGATCCAGACAAAGGTGCTGCGGCGGATGGAAAAGGCGCGCGGCAGCAGTTCGTCGGTAACCTGTTCCTTGAGCTCCTTCATCTGCTTGCGGCCCGGCTTGAAGCCCTGCTGCTCTTCGATTTCGGCGGCGCGCGCCTTGGTCACCTGGTTGATCACGGTGGATGGCAGCAGCTTCTTTTCGGTGGCGAGCTGCAGCAGAATCTGGCGGTTGACGGTGTGCACCAGCGCGCCGCCGCCATCCTTATGCGGACGCGGCGGGACCCAGCCTTGCGTCTGCATATCGAGGTTGCCGCATGCGGTGAAAGCCTGCGGCGCGAGGCTGTCTTCGAGTTGTTCGGAAGTCATCGTCCACGGCGCGGTGAGACGGTAAATCTGGAGATTCTTGAACCACATAGTAAGCACGCCAAAAAGCGGCCATTCTACACGCCGGGCGCGCTGGCCGACGTGCGGTTTTATCTCTGTTGTTCGATGTCCATACCTAATGCGTGCAACTCGGACAACAAGGGTTCCACGTCGTCCAGCCACCACCAGTGGTCTGTGCCCTCCAGTTCGATCAGCCTTGCGTTCGGGATGCGTTGCGCCATGAATCGCGACGCTTCGACACGTACCGCGCGATCGCCGCGCCGATGCAGCAGCGTGGTCGGACAATGCACGCGGGGCAGCAGCGCGATGACATCGACGTCGCGCAAATGGTCGAGAATGGATGCAATCGCGCCGGGGCTGCTCGACAAGCGCAACAGACGCGCCCACCAGTCGATCAGCGCCGGATCGTCGGCATGCGAAGGCGCAAACGCAGCAACGCTGCGCCCGGTGCCCCAATCCGCGACCAGCGCCTTTTGCCAGCGGCCGTACTGCTCGTCAGTCAGCGCCGCGGTGTAGCTTGCATTGGCGGTGCCGCGTGCCAGCGCACCGCACAGACACAGCGCCCGCACGCGCTGCGGATGGCTGGTGCAAAGCCGGATCGCGGTCGGCCCCCCCTCGGAAGCGCCGAATACTACCGCGCTCCTGCTGCCGACCGCATCGAGCACCGCCAGCACATCGTTGACCGCTTGTTCGGCGCTCGGGCATCCGATGGTGCGATCCGACAGGCCGACGCCGCGCCGGTCGAAAATGATGACGCGAAAATCTTCAGCCAGCCGCGCAAGCAGTGCTGCAAGCTGCGGCAATTCCCACGCCATTTCGACATTGGACACGAAGCCCGGGATCAGCAGGAGATCGGTTTTGCCGTCGCCAAAACACTGATACGCGATGTGCGCATCGCCCGCATCGACGTACGAGGTTGCCGGCCGCGCCGTTCCCCACACCGACCGCAGCGAGATGCGCGCCTGCGCCTCCTTCGCCAGACGGTGAAAAGCGGCCGACACGTCCAGCCCAATCTCCTGCGCGAGCGTGCTGCGCAGCTTCCGGTAGAGCGCAAGGCATTGTGAATAATCGCCGACGTCGAATAGCATCGCCGCCGCCCGCTCCCAGCCAGCCTCGTCCAAGGGATCGCGCTCGATATCCGCGAGCATGATCTGCAAGGCCGCCTCGTGCTCACCCGATGCAAGCAGCGCATCGACAATCTTGTCGCGCAGGCGGCGGCAACGGCTGCTTTGCGCCACACGCTGCAGGTCTATCCACTCCGCCGCCTGCGTCGGCTCGTCGAACCGCCAGTTGCCGAGCAATGGAGCGCGTGCGGCGCTCATGATCGAGAAGGCAAGCTGCGGCGCATCGACGGCCTCGCCGCTATCGATCAGGCGCTCGTGCAGCGCGAGGTAATGCGCATAGTCGCAATGCGTGATCCAGCCGGCGGAAAGTACCAGCCGCCCCTGCATCTCGACCAACGCATCTTCGCCGAGCTGCGCACGCGCTTCGTAGACCAGCCGGCGCAAGCGCCGCAGGCGCGATGCCGCGTCGCCGTCTTCCCACAATCGCTCCGCCAGCTCTGCGCGATCCATTCCTTGCGGCGTCGCAATGAGCAGCGCCAGAAGCAAGGCGCTGCGCTTGAGGCGAATCGGCGATATGTCGCCGCCGTCAACGACTGCAGGTGTGCCAAACAGCTTCAGTTCACGAGCCATGATGGATGCCGGCCATTGCGCCGGAGTAAGGAACGGCCGGGGAACGCTGCTTTTTTAAGCTACGCATCTCTGACTACAGAGGTCGTCACAAACCACATAGTTCATCCCGCTATATTTCTGATTAAGGTGCCGCCATGTCACTCTCCGCATTTTTCTCGGTACAGCAAAAACAGGCTTTCCAGCCTCATGGCCGATCCACCCGGCAAAGTTTCGATATCGACGGGCATGCGCGCAGCATGACCGTATATCGCGGTGCCGATTCGCCGCGCGCCGCGTTCATCGTGCTGCATGGATCCAAAGGCAGCGGCGAGAGCGTGCGTGCACAGTCCGGCCATGCGTTCGACCGGCTGGCCGATCGCGAAGCCTGCGTGATCGCCTATCCGGACGGTTTCGAAAACCATTGGAATGACGGTCGCCGCCATGCCCGTTTTTCCGCAGCACGCGCGAACGTCGATGATGTTGCCTTCCTGCGCGCAATCGTCGAGTCGCTCTGCAAGCAGTATGCGTTGCGGCCGTCGTCGATTTTCCTGGTCGGGTTTTCGAACGGCGGGCATTTGATTTACCGCCTGCTAGCGGACATGCCGGCATGGTTCGGCGGCGCCGTGATCGTCGGCGCCAACCATTCGATACCCGGGCACACGCTGTTCCAGCCTGCCGGCCTGCGGCATCCGGTACTGCTGGTGTGCGGAGACCGCGATCCGATCAATCCGTACTTTGGCGGCAAGACCACGCTGTTCGGTCTCGGCTATCGCGGCAATGTCCTGTCCGCCGAAGGATCGGCGGCCGAGCTGGCACGGCTGGGCTCGGCGCGGCATGCGTCTGTATCGGCAGTAGAGCGTTTTTTCGCCGATGAAAAGACTGCGTGCAGCAGCATCGACTATCACGGCGAAGAAGCCCAAGTGCGACTGTTGACCGTGCATGGCGGCGGCCACACGATTCCGCAGCCGTATGCACAAATGCCGCTGGTGCTAGGGAAGACAGCCCACGGCTTCGATATCGCGCGCTATGCGTGGGATTTTTTTCATCGCGCCAGCATGCCCGCTTCCGTTCACTGAATTCCATGGAGAGTAGCCATGACCATCCGCATTCTTGCCATTCTGATCTTCGTTGCAGTACAGGCATCCCAGCTCTATTTCATCGCCTTCCTGCAAAACTGGACGCCGCTTGGCATCGACACAGGACCGCCTTCGCCCCTGCTGCGTGCGGCGCTGTCGAATTGCGCATTGCTGGCCTTGTTCGGCTTCGTGCACAGCCTTATGGCGCGCCCGGCGTTCAAGAAAAGGCTGTACGGCATGGTGCCGCACCGGCTGGAACGCAGCATCTATACGCTGGTGTCCGGCGCGCTGCTGGCAATGATCGTACTGTGCTGGACACCGATGCCAGAGGAGCTGTGGCGCATTGAATCCCGGTCGGGTGTACTAGCGATGTATGCGGCTTTCGCGTTCGGCAATCTGCTGCTGGTATGGGCAATCCAGAGCATCGACCTGTGGCATTTTTACGGATTGCGGCAGGCATTCTCGCCGGCGGCGCCGGAACCGGCGTTCTCGACGCGCGGGCCATACCGCTACGTGCGTCATCCGGTTCAGACCGGGCTGATCATCGCACTGTGGGCGACGCCGGTAATGAGCATCGGCCATGTGCTGCTGGCTGCTTTCCTGACCTTGTATAGCGTGGTTGCGACGCTGTTCCTGGAAGAACGGGAACTCGACCGCATGCTCGGCGAGACTTACGGCAACTACCGGCGCACGGTGCCGGCGCTGCTGCCCTTCTTCCCGCCTCGCCGCTAAGTCACATCACTAAACAGGCCAAGCTGCTGCAAGTCCTCATCTTCATTCAGGCGCACACCGACACCGAGCAGGCGCACCGGCCGCCTGCTCCGGCTGTGCGCGGTTTCCAGCAGCTTACGGCACTGCTCTGCATCAAGCGCGGCGCTCACGCATTCGGCCGTAGTGCGGCGGAAATCATCGAAACGGATTTTCACGAACAGCTTGTGGATCTGCCGCTCGGCATCTGCGCGCCGTATGCGCTGCTGCAGCAGTTCGATCAGTGAAGGCAATTCGCGCAGGCAGGCGTCGAGATCGCGCAGATCGGTCACATAGGTTTCCTCGACGCTGACCGATTTTCGCTCCCGGCTTGCGCTTACCTGGCGGCGGTCGATGCCGCGGCACAGGCCGTACAGACTGCCGCCGAACTTGCCGAAGTAGTGTTGCAATTCCGGAATAGACCATTTGCGCAGGTCTGCACAGGTGAACGCACCGAGTTTCTTGAGCTTCATCGCGGTGACCTTGCCGACACCGAACAGCTTGTCGACCGGCAGTTCAGCGACGAAGGCATCAACATCCTGCGGGCGCACGACGAACTGGCCATTCGGCTTGTTCCAGTCGCTGGCAATCTTGGCAAGAAACTTGTTGGGCGCGATCCCGGCCGATGCGGTGATGCCGACCGTTTCGGCAATGCGCGCGCGGATTTCCTGCGCGATCAGCGTCGCGCTGCCCTTGCAGTGCGGCGCATCGGTAACATCGAGATACGCTTCATCGAGCGAGAGGGGTTCCACCAGTTCGGTGTAGTCGTGGTAGATCGCAAGAATCTGTTTCGACGCCGCGCGATACTTGTCCATCGCCGGCGGCAACACGATCAGATCGGGACAGCGCTGCAGCGCCTGCGACATCGGCATCGCCGAGCGCACACCGAAATGGCGCGCTTCGTAATTGCAGGTCGCGACCACGCCGCGCTGGTCGGGGCGTCCGCCAACCGCGAGCGGTTTTCCGCGCAGCGTAGGATCGTCGCGCATTTCCACCGCCGCGTAAAAGCAATCGCAGTCGCAATGGATGATCTTTCGAAGCGGCACGCTCACGGTGACAGAAACAGCAGACGGGAAAGCAGCATTGTACGGCGAGCGATGCGCCGGTGCCTGCATGCAAGTCGTGGCGACGGAAGGATTTGCGGCGGCGACGGGAGGAATTTACAAACATCGCACGTCTCGTCGCAATGGCCGGCAGACGGCCGGCGTACGGCGCGCGGCATGGATATTGCAGCCGTTTTTCGGATTGGCGCACTGCTTTGCCAATATTCATTACATTGCTTCAGGAGTAGATCATGGCAACTAGCACTTTGGACCCGGAAAACATTCCCGAACCGGATCGCCGGCTTAGCAAAGGGCATGGCACGAGCGCACTCGGGCCGAGCGACACTTCAGACAGCGGCAGCGACGTGCAGGGCGGCCTGAGGTGGGCGGCGGAAGCCGACATCGGCCTGGACAAGGGCACTTATGAAGATCCGGACAGCGGCCGCCGCGACCGCAGCGCCGGCCCGGATATCGGCGATGCGGAACTGGACAGCGACACCGATGCGCGCGGTACCGGCGAGGTCGCAACCGCGGGCCGCGACTCGGATATTGACGCGGGAAGCGACATCGACGTTGACCGGATCGATTACATCAATCCGGAGGACGCTCCGCATCATGCGATGCCGGACGTGCTGGCGCCGCGCACCCGGCATCCGAACCGGCAGCAGTTCCGGCGCTGAGCGGCGCCGTCAGTAGTCGCCCTCGGACACGAGGAAATCGGTCAGCAGCATTTCCTGCACCCGGGTTGTCTGCAGTGCTGCATTGCCAGCATCGCGCAAGGTGACCTGCAAGGCCTGCAAGCCGTTGCGGACATGTGCACCCGATACCCGCTGCGGATCGAGTTCCATCAGAACCCGCTGCGTCACCTGTTCCAGTGCCTGCTTGTTGGAGGCCGCCCACTCCGCATCGGCGGCGCTGGTCCTGATCGCAACGGTTGCCGACATCGAGTGGCCGTCCCGGCTGATGGCAACCGGCGGCAGCGTCAGGTACCGGGTCTCGATGGCCAGACGTTCACGATGCTGCAGATACCGCCAGGTCAGTACAAAAGCTACTGCCAGCACCAGCAGCACGATGCCGACCGTATAAACAAGCCAGTATTTGCGAGGAGAACCTTGAGACATGGAAGGTACTTCGGAAAATCGGAAGCGCCATTCTACCTGCGCGGCTCAGCGGAATCGGGCGATTATTTCGAGAAGTTTGCCCAGAACGTGAAGTGCGTCGGCTTCCCGCAACACGCGCTTAATGCGCTTTTTCCTGCTGCACCAAAAT
>JAEZVM010000274.1 GCA_023420795.1 Pseudomonadota bacterium | reverse complement strand
ATCCCTGCTTTCCGGCTGTCTTGTTCGCCCTTCATCCCGGTCGGCATTGCTCGCGCCGAGGAGGCGGGCCATCGGATTCATTCCGAAATTGCCGGCAGCGCCGATATCAACTGCGATCGGATTCATGATTGATAATTCCTGTACTGCGGCACGGGACGACACAGTAAAAACTGAAGGGGGCTCAAGACAGCCATTGTGGTTGTGAGAATCGAAACAATGCGGGAATGTTAGAGAGGATTTATGACAGGATGATGATGCGAGGAAACTAATGTGTTTCCTTCCTGAAGTTAATTAAATGCATCTGCTATTCCGTCCGAAGGATGAGTCTGTTATACTTCCGTGCTTTGCGGCAGGCACCTCGCAGCTGCAAAACGACCGAATCAGGAAAGGTGGCAGAGTGGTCGAATGCGCTGGACTCGAAATCCAGTATACGGTTCTCCCGTATCGAGGGTTCGAATCCCTCCCTTTCCGCCAAGTGGCAACATTCAAAAAGCTCCGTTCAGGAGCTTTTTTTACGCCTGTTGTAAAAGCAGCCAGGCACCTCTTTCCAACGCTGTTGCAGTCTTATAAAAAAGTTGTGGTGAAATTGTGTATGGGCAATAATCCCTGTTAACAACAAGGTTGATTTATTGGGGCTTGGCGAAGCTCTCATCCACATGCGGTTTTCCTCCTTTTCACGGCTGCAGCTTCCCCTGCAACTCGCGGTTTTTCTGCTCTGCATACTTCCTTTATTGTGGGCTGCGATCTTTCTTCACCTGTCGCGTCTGCTTGAGCAGACCAATTCGCATGCCACGAAAGAGCTCCACAACCTGGCCCATGCCTTCGCGGAAGAAGTGCATTCGTCCATCAATTCAATTGATCTGACACTTCTGGACTTGCGCGAGCATTGGAGAGGCGATCGCGCGGAATTCATGAAACTGATCTCATGGCGTCAACGCTACCTCGAGAACGAGGTTGTTTTCCAGGTGGCGGTGATCGATGGCAAAGGCATGCTGGTTTTTTCAAGCATCGACTCGCAGGTCAAGCCGGTCGATCTGAGTGACCGGGAGCATTTCCGCGTCCATAGCGAGGACCATACCGACAAGCTCTTCATCAGCAAACCCTTACTCGGACGTATCTCCCAGCGTTGGTCGATCCAGTTCACGCGTCCGTTGCGGGATGAGCGAGGTGCATTCGCAGGCGTAATCGTGCTCTCGGTCGCGCCGGATTACTTCGCCCGTTTTTACGACAATATCGATCTTGGTGGCGACAGCTCGATCACGCTGCTTCGCAACGGCGGAGAAATCCTCGCGCGTTCGCCCAAGCAGGATATGGCCATGGGTAAGACCATTACCGGCGCTCCATTTTTGAAAAAGGACGGAGGATATATTCCCGTAACAGGGATCTATCAGCGGGCGTCGCAGGTGGATGGCGTCGAGCGCTTGTTTGCGTGGCGCTTCCTGTCGAAAGGCGATCTGGCTGTTCTGGTCGGACGGTCGAAGGAGGAAATCCTGCGACCCTATGTCGGGCAGCGGAAGACCTATGTGATGGCCGGCGCCGGCGTCACGGTTCTGCTCGCCTTGTTCTGCTATTTCCTTCTGGAGGGAGTGCGACAGCGTGCAAGGGCCGCAGCCGTACTTGCCGAGAGCGAGGCGCGCTGGAAGGCGGCGCTGGAAGGAGCCGGCGACGGCGTATGGGACTGGGATCTGAAGAAAGGCGAAGTGCTTCTTTCGGCACAGGCGCAGCAGATGCTCGGGCTCGACACGGACAGAATCGCAAGCGGGCCGGAGTTCTTTGACAGGCTGGTCCATCCGGACGATGTCGCAGGCGTACAGCAATGTCTGGAAGAGCATATCCGCGGCTTGACTGAGTCCTTTTCCCACGAGTGCCGGGTCAGGTGCAGCGATGGCGGCTGGAAATGGATACTGGCGCGCGGCATGGTGATGAGCCGGACCAGGGAGGGCAGGGCAAAGCGCATGGTTGGCACCTATACCGACACGACAGAGCGGCGCGACAAGGAAGACCTTGCCCGCCATCTGGCGGAACACGATGCGCTGACCGGCTTGCCGAACCGGGTGCTGTTCTACGATCGCCTGCGGCAGGCAATTGCTGTCGCGAAGCGGGACAGGAAGCCGCTCGCGGTCATGTTCATCGATCTCGACAAATTCAAGCCGGTCAATGATCACTTCGGCCATGACATGGGCGACTTGCTGCTCAAGCAGGTGGCGAAGCGGCTGCGCGGCTGCCTGCGCGCGTCCGATACTCTGGCCCGGCTGGGCGGCGATGAATTTACCGTCATCCTGCCGGCCATCGCTGCCGAGCGGCATGCGGTGACGGTCGCGGAGAACATCCGGTACGCGCTCAACCAGCCCTTCGATGTGGCGGGCCATGCGCTGAGTATTTCATCATGCGTCGGCATTGCCATTTATCCCGACCACGGCGACAACGAGGCAGAGCTGACAAAGAACGCCGACAGCGCCATGTATCGTGCGAAGGACGGCGGCCGCAATGCGGTACTGGTCTATCGGTCCGCCAATCAGGAGCAAGCACCGTCGCAACAGGCTGCACGCGGCGCCTGAACGCTGCTTGCAGCGGCACGGTCGAACGTCATGTGAACGTCACAGGCACGTCATCATCGAAGAGTATGTTGTTCGGCTTTTCCGAAGGCGCGCGTTCTCCGGAATGGATCGGGTATATTGGTCGAGATCCTTCCGTCAAACTGGTTTCCATTCCGAAACGGCGCGTGCACCTCATCCGTTGAAAAGGGTATTCAATGTTCGCTGCAGTGGATTTGGGTTCGAACAGCTTTCGCCTGCATGTGGGATTGCATGACGGCGAGGCGATACGCATCATCAGAAGCGCGCGCGATCCGATCCGTCTTGCCGCCGGTCTCGACAGCAACGGCCATCTGACCGAGCAGGCGATGCAGTCGGCATTGGAATGCCTGAAGAACTTCCGCGCCATACTCGCAAGCTATACGCTCGATGCGGTCCGGGTCGTGGCTACCAATACGCTGCGCGTGGCAAAGAATGCGGCAGCGTTCCTGCCTGCGGCGGAGCAGGCGATCGGTTATCCGATCGAGATCATCTCGGGCGAGGAAGAAGGCCGCCTGATCTACATGGGTGTGGCCAGTGCGCTTGCGCAAGCCGACGAGAAGCGGCTGGTGATCGATATCGGCGGCGGCTCTACCGAACTGATCCTCGGCAAGGGCTACGAGATCCTGCAGGTGGAATCGTTCAGCATCGGCACCGTCGGCCAGAGCCAGTCGTTTTTCCCCGACGGCCGAATCGATGCGGCGACGCTCGATGCGGCGATACTCTCGGCGCGCTCGGTGTTCGAGGACGGCGCACCGCCATTTCGTCCGCAGCACTGGAGCAGGGCCTACGGTTCCTCCGGCACGATACGGGCACTGTCCGAAGCGATCGAAAAAAATGCGATCGGCGACGGTAGCCTGTCGCTGAAGAACCTGGAAACGCTCAAGTCCCGCCTGATCGGATACGGCGATCTCGCTAAGGTGGATTTGGTCGGCATCAAGTCGGAGCGTATCAGCGCGGTCGTGGGCGGTCTCGCGGTGTTGATCGGCATCATGCAGGAGATCGGCATCAAGGACATTACTGCGGTCGATGCAGGATTGCGCATGGGCGTACTGCGGGACTTGCAGTTGCGCGCCACCCGGCACGACCGGCGCGAGCAGTCGGTGCGCGAATTCATGCGCCGCTTCCGTGCCGATGAAGATCGCGCGACGCGGGTCGCCGCCACTGCGACGGCCCTGTACACCCAGCTCAAGCCAGCGTCGGACGACTATGCGAAGCACCTGTACTGGAGCGGCCTGCTGCATGAAGTGGGCATGGTCATCTCGCATACCGGCTATCACAAGCATGCGGCCTACATGGTCGAGAACGCAGACCTGCCAGGCTTCACCGCGCGCGAACAGCGCCTGATGAGCACCCTGATCGTGGCGCACAAGGGCAACCTGCGCAAGGTGGAGGATGCGCTCGATGAAACCGACTTCGCCAAGGCGGTACTGGCACTGCGACTAGCGGTCATGCTGATGCATTCCCGCCTCGATGCCGAGGCGGACCGGCTGAAGCTGAAGATGAAGAGCCGGATCGAGCTGGAGTTCAGACGCGACTGGAGCCTGCAGCATCCGACCTTGTCCTATTGGATCGAGAAGGAGCGCGGATGGTGGGATGAAGTCGGCGTGAATATGGACGTTAAAACTGTCGGGTGAGCGGGCAGGGAATTTGGTTGGTTCGAACGATTGCAGCAGTCTGAGATTTCTCGCTGCGCTCGAAATGGCAGGTGTTTAGGAAGCTTGCATCATCAAACGTATACCTGTCATCCCGAGCGCGGCGAGGAATTTCACATACCGTATAGCTGGACTAAAACACCAGTCCGCTTCCCTTCCTGAACAACGCAATGTCGAGGTAGTTCGACAGGCGGTTGCTGCCGCCCGATAACACCGCCGACAGGCCGCCGAGGTCGAGGTTGCCTCTTTGCGCGATGAAATCCTGCAGCGCCGAGCGGCCACCGCGTCTGGCCTGCTGGATCACCCTGGTCAGTGCCTTGGCAGCGGCGAAGCCTTCCAGCGTCAGCGATGACACGCTCTCGTCGCGGAATTTCTTCATCATGTTCAGATGTTCGACCTGGATCAGCGTGGTGCCGGCCGCGGGGTTCGGAACGACCTGCGAAAACACTGTCCATTCCACCGCGCGGGTTCCCGCCAGCTCGTGCAGCGTGGACAGGTTAGTGAGGGAAGTCCCCGCAACGAAGGTCTGCGCATCGCGCTTGCGGTATTCCTTGAGGAACAACGCAGTGCCGATCGTGTCCGCGATCACCAGAATGAAGCCGGGGCGGGATGCTGCGAGGCGTCCTGCCTCCTGCGCGATCCGGCCGCTGTCGCCGTCGATGCGCGCGGTGCCGGTCAGCTTCATGCGGCGCTCCTCTATCAGCGCGGAGAGATTGCGGTATGCCTCCCGGTTCGACGGCGTATCCTGGTATGCGACGCCGATATCGCTGATGCCCAGCTTGCTGAAGTGATTGAAGATATGGCGGATTTCCTGCCGGTAGCCGGGGCGCCAGAACAGCACGCGCGCGCCGCTCGCATAGTCGGCCGCTGCCAGCGGTGCAAACAGGACGTGGCCGCTGCGCCTGAATGCTGGTGTTTCCAGCACTGCGCGCGCGGTATCGTCGCCGACGCCGCCGAACAGGTAATCGACCTGCTCCTGTTCGATCAGCTCGGTAGCTGCCTTCGCTGCCAGTTCGGGCTGTCCCCGGTCGTCGCGCACGATGAACTGGATGCGCCTGCCGTTGATGCCGCCGGCGGCGTTCACCATGTCAAAATAGGTCTTGATGCCGGCGACGTAGTCGCGTCCGATGCTCGCGTCAGGACCGGACAGATCGATGGATTGTCCGATCACGATATTGTTGTTTGCGGCATATGCCGCCGGTGAGGCGGCGAGCAGGGTTGCGGTGCCTGCGCACAGGGCGAAGCGGCGGAGTCGTGTAAGCATCGTCAGATGTGAGGCGGGTGAGTTTTTGGGCGGCCATTCTGCCGCCCGATTGTTACCGGGCAATGAAATTCCCGGCGCAGCGAGCGGGGCGGTCAGGCGTATTTCGCCAGTTCGTACTCACCAGCATGCTGCGCTGCGTCCGGATTGCCGAAGCCGATCAGCCGCACCTTCTGCGGTGCGATCGTGCGGACGGATGTATCTTTTTCAGCCATCCGTGTCGCCGCCTCCGCAACGGTGTCGTCCAGCTTGAATGCCGCGACCGCCTGCGACAGCGAAACAGCCTGGCCTTGCAGGGAATTGGCGGCTTCCGCCGCATGTTCGACCAGCAGGGCGTTGCGTTGCGTGACTTCATCCATGCGCCCCAGTGCCTGATTGATCTGCTCGATGCCCGACGTCTGTTCGCGGCTGGATGACGCGATATCGTTCATGATGTCGGTGACATTGCGCACCGATGCCACGATCTCCTTCATCGTGGCGCC
>JAEZVM010000214.1 GCA_023420795.1 Pseudomonadota bacterium | reverse complement strand
AGGCGATCATCGCTGCCGGTTCGTCGGTGGTGAACCTACCGTTCGTGCCGGAGGATCCTCGGATTGTCGATTCCACCGGCGCGCTGGAGCTGCGTCAGGTGCCGAAGAAAATGCTGGTGATCGGCGGTGGCATCATCGGCTTGGAAATGGCAACCGTGTATTCGACGCTCGGCGCGCGCATCGACGTGGTCGAGATGATGGATGGCCTGATGCAGGGTGCGGACCGCGACATGGTGAAGGTCTGGCAGAAGTTCAACGAAAAGCGCTTCGACAAGGTGATGACGAAGACCAAGACCGTCGCGGTCGAGGCGCTGGCCGAAGGCATCAAGGTCACGTTTGAAGCAGCCGATGCGTCGGTGACGGCGCCCGAGCCGCAGCTGTACGACATGGTGCTGGTCGCCGTCGGCCGCAGCCCGAACGGCAAGAAGATCGCCGCCGACAAGGCCGGCGTCGCGGTTACCGATCGCGGCTTCATCAATGTCGATTCGCAGATGCGCACCAACGTGCCGCACATCTTTGCGATCGGCGACATCGTCGGTCAGCCGATGCTCGCGCACAAGGCGGTGCATGAAGCGCATGTTGCAGCCGAAGCTGCCGCTGGACAGAAATCACATTTCGATGCGCGTGTGATTCCGTCGGTCGCCTACACAGATCCGGAAGTCGCGTGGGTCGGCATCACCGAGGATGAAGCGAAGGCCAAGGGCATCAAGCTGGAGAAGGGACTGTTCCCGTGGGCCGCGAGCGGCCGAGCTGTGGCGAATGGTCGCGACGAGGGCTTTACCAAGCTGCTGTTCGATGCCGAGACGCACCGCATCGTCGGCGGCGGCATCGTCGGCACCGATGCCGGCAACATGATCGGGGAAATTGCACTGGCGATCGAGATGGGCGCCGATGCAGTCGATATCGGGAAGACCATCCATCCGCATCCAACGCTGGGCGAATCGATCGGCATGGCGGCGGAAGCATTCGAGGGCGTGTGCACAGACTTGCCGCCGGTGCGCAGGAAGTAGGGATTCGGGAGTAATAACGAAAAGGGCGGCACCGAAGGGTGTCGCCCTTTTTTCTTAAGCGGCCCGCATCGAGATAGCGCGTTCCCACTTTTGCTGAGCGGTGATCAGTCAGCATCGGTATGAGTCGGCACTGATTGGGTCCAGTGTCGTAGTGTGAATGGCGCAAAACTACGCAGATCTGCCGTTCATGCTTCTCCGAAGCGGACGGTCAACGTCATTGCCAATTAATCATTCCGTGTGTGCATCAACAGTTCCTGGTGCAGTCCGCGAACTCCATGGCGGTATCAGTGTATTGGGGCTAACAAACCGGTTTCGATTTCTGCATCTGAACCGCAGAAGCAGACTGAATTGCCCGAGCCAGCTCCTTGTCGGTAACTGCAATGTGGTTAATCAACCACTCCTGCAAGTAGTCAAGCAACTGTGCCAGCGCGCCGGGCATTCCGTTTGCTGCATCGGCATTCATGGCGGCTAGGCGTATTCTGAATTCCGCATGCGCATTTCGGTGAGCACTCGCATGCTGAAGACCAACACCGTTGTCGAACAAAGCTTCCTCTGTTGCAAAATGGAAGAGGACATACGCCGCTAGTCGGGGAAGGATTTCTTCAAGCGCTCGAGCCTCGTCCCCTTTCGCATGGGCTGCTTCGGCGGCATTGATCATCGCCACCAACTCCTCATGCTGCAGATCAATCTGGCGAATGCCGGTTTCCAGTCGGGACGACCAAGCGATGGGCATGGGACCTCGCAGATAAACAATAGGTGACGGAGTGTGGCACACAAGTTGATTATAAAAAATTGCCATAAATCAATTTTTTGAGAAGTGCCTCCCCGTATACTGATGGGATGCGATTTACAAGCCTCATGAACAGATAACGGGTGCCATGACCCCGCCACCCGCACAACTCGAACTCTCTTCTCCCTTCAGAACAATCAGGCGGAGAGTCATTTGGCTGCTTGGTGCGTTCAGTCTGCTACTGGCCTTCTTTGCTGCCAACAGCCTGCAAGAGCGCCTGGATCAGCGCCGACTGGCAGTTCAGGTACGTAACTGGACCGAACTGACTAGCATCATCAGCCAGGCAATACACGAATTGCAGCGCGAACGCGGGCTCTCAAGCAGCTTCCTGTCGAGCGACGGCCAGCGGTTTTCCGAACCGCTGGCGGTACAGACGGCACGTACCGATGCGGCCTTGCGGAGGCTGGCGAAGGCACTGCCATCGCATGGGGTCTTTATCCCCAACTGGTCGGTTGCGGATCTCGCGACCACGACCGGGACCGTCAGCATGCGCGAACAGGTGCGAGAGTTGCGCGTCAGTCGTGACGAGGCCGTGGCTCACTATAGCGGACTCATTAACCAACTCATCGCCGTCATGCTCAATGGCGCCGCAACAGCAGGCGATCTTGTCGGTCAGCAGATGGCTTTTATTTCCTTGCTGCGGGCCCGGGAAACCACTGGGCGGGAGAGAGCACTGCTTGCTGCGGTCCTGTCGTCCGGCACATTCGGCGATCAGTCCCGTAAGACCTATCTCCATCAGCTTTGGGCCATCGAAAACACGCAACTGGAGCAGTTTCGCAGCCTGGCCACAGCCGATGCCAATGCCGGATATCGTGACATCGAGGCAGCCGAGTACACGCGGGAGATCGATGCCTTTCGCCGCTATGTGCTTGCTGAAGGTCGCATGACCCTGCGTGCATCGCTGCCGTCGTTCTCTGCAGAACGGTGGTTCGATGTCGCGTCGCAGCGCATCGATGCCATGAAAACCCTGGAGGATGGTCTCGGCGCGGCACTGCTCGACCAGGCGCACGCGCGCGAACTGGAAGCGAAACGACAACTCCTGGTCAACGGCTTGTCCGCGCTGATGTCATTTCTCTTTGGCGGGATACTCATCTGGTTTGTGCGTCGGGGCAAGGAACAGGCTGAATCCCGTCTGCGGCTGGCAGAAAAAGTGTTCAGCAACAGCGTGGAGTCCATCCTTGTGACTGATCCCGATTGCCGGATCATTGAGGTCAATTCGGCATTTACGCATATCAGCGGCTATTCCCGGGCAGAGGTATTGGGGCAGCACGTCCGTCTGCTGAATTCGGGGCGGCATGACCACAATTTCTACACGGCGATGTGGCAGCGCATCGGCAGCGACGGCAACTGGAAGGGAGAAATCTGGAATCGTCGGAAGAATGGCGACATCTATCCGGCACTGCTCTCCATCGTCGCGGTCCGTAATCCCGCAGGCGCCGTGATCAATTATATTGCGATGACTGCGGACCTCAGCCAGCATAAAAAGACAGAGGCCTTGCTGGAACAGTTACGCACCTTCGATGCACTGACTGGCATGCTCAGCCGGGACGCCTGGATGACCGCGCTCGACCTGGCGATTGCCAATACCCGTGGCTCGACACGCCGGTTCGCGGTACTGGAAATCGGCCTTGACCGATTCAAACTTATCAACGATTCACTGAGTCATGCGGTCGGCGACTACGTCCTGACCGAAAAAGCAGACCGGATTCGTCGCGTCCTTCGTCGCCGTGATGTGGCGGCACGCCCCGGAGGCGATCGCTTCTCGGTGCTGTTGGAAGATATTGAGTCGGCGCAAAACGTGGCCGCTATTTGTGAAAAGCTTCTCGCTGCTTTTGTGCCGCCGATCGATGTCGACGGACATCGGCTGCATGTTTCAGCCAGTATTGGCGTGGCGCTATTTCCCGATGATGGCGATGGAGCGGCAGCCCTGATGCGGCAAGCCGAGGCAGCGATGTACCGTGCCAAGGAGGATGGCCGCGCAACCTATCACTTCTACTCGGATGATACGAAAACCGAAGGCGCTCAGCTGCTGGCCCTGGAAGCGATGCTGCGGCAGGCACTGGTACGCAACGAATTCTCCGTCGTTTACCAGCCACAGATCCATCTTGAAAGCGGCCGCCTGGTTGGGGTGGAGGCGCTGCTGCGCTGGTCCAATCCGGAATTGGGGGCGATTTCGCCGGTCCAGTTCATCCCGATAGCCGAAGAAACCGGCATCATCGTTCCGATCGGTAACTGGGTTCTTCGTACTGCGTGTATTCAGTCTCGCGCATGGCGACAACGCTATGGTGTCTCACTACCGGTGGCTGTGAACCTGTCTGCACGCCAGTTCACCCATAAGAATCTCATGGCAGACATCCAGAAGACCTTGGAGGAAAGCGGAATCAGTGCGGGCGATCTGGAACTGGAAATTACGGAGGGGTCCTTGATTGAAG
>JAEZVM010000153.1 GCA_023420795.1 Pseudomonadota bacterium | reverse complement strand
TGATCCAGGTGGAGTCGGCATTTCGCAAATATGCAGTGTCGCCGGTCGGCGCGCACGGCTACATGCAGGTGATGCCGTTCTGGACGCGGGTGATCGGCGACGGCGACCGTCGCAAGCTGTTTCACATGCAGACCAACCTGCGTTACGGCTGCTCGATCCTGCGCCTGTATCTCGACATGGAAAAAGGAAACCTGTTTCTCGCACTGGGCCGTTACAACGGCAGCAGGGGACGGCCGGAATATCCGAACGCGGTATTGAGCGCATGGAAGCGCTGGGAATTCAATTATTAAATCTGCCCGACATAAAACAAAAACGCCCGCGCGATGCGGGCGTTTTTGTTTGGCCTCCGGAAAGGTCAATTATTGCAGGTGGTTGGAAATGAGTTTGGTCATTTCGAACATCGACACTTGCTTCTTTCCGCCAAACACGGCTTTCAACTTGTCGTCTGCGTTGATCATGCGCTTGTTCGCATCATCCTGCAGTTTGTTCTTCTTGATGTAATCCCAGACCTTCTTGGTGACTTCGGTACGCGGCAGCGGATTTGCGCCGATTACTGCACCCAGGGTTTCGGACGGGGTCATCGGCTTCATGAAGGCTGCGTTCGGCTTGCGCGGAGTCTTCGGCTTGGCGGCCTTCTTGGCTACCGGCTTCTTCGCTGCGACCTTCTTTGCCGGAGCGGCTTTCTTCGCTGCCGGTTTAGCGGCGGCCTTCTTCGCTACGGGCTTGGCTGCTGCCTTCTTTGCCGGAGCGGCTTTCTTGGCAGGTGCTGCTTTTTTTGCTGCGGGCTTTGCTGCGGCTTTCTTTGCAGCGGGCTTCTTGGCGGCTGTCTTGGCCGCGGGTTTTTTGGCTGTTGCCATCTTCAAGCCTCCTTCACAATAGTGTTGGGAATATGCGTCATGTCACGCACCGCTAATAGTGGTGCGGTTTTTATAGGTATGCAAGTATTTTTTGAGCGTTCTGACATGATTCTGTCTGCTTCATGCCACGCGTTCTTCAGAGGGAGAGAAGCGTCGAATGCGCCGCTCTGCAGGCGAGGTATTTCGGTGGTGTCCGCGAGTGTTTCGCTACCTTGTCGAAGGACTGTTCGGGACCGTGGGTTATGGAGGGAGCGTCGGCCGATTGGGGAGAGAGTGTTGCCGCCCGTGAGAGGGGCGGCAGGAGTGCGTTGCAGAGTGGGGTATCAGCGCATGCCGGGCAGCATACCCTTCATGCCGCGCATCATTTTCATCATACCGCCGCCCTTGAGCTTTTTCATCATCGACTGCATCTGCTCGAACTGCGACAGCATGCGGTTGACCTCCTGTACCTGCACGCCGGCGCCCGTGGCGATGCGGCGTTTGCGCGAGGCCTTGATCAGTTCCGGCTTGGCGCGCTCGGCCGGCGTCATCGAATTGATGATGCCTTCCATGCGGCGTACCTGCTTTTCCGCCTGATCCATGTCGGCATTGCCGGCAGCCTGCTGAAACTGCGCCGGCAGCTTGTCGATCAGGCCGGACAGGCCGCCCATCTTCTTCATTTGCGAGATCTGCGCCTTGAAGTCGTTGAGGTCGAACTTGCCGCCTGCCTTGACCTTGTCCGCCAGCTCCTTGGCAGCGGCGACATCGACGCCTTTCTTGGCTTCCTCGACCAGCGCCAGGATGTCGCCCATGCCGAGGATGCGGTTGGCCATCCGGTTCGGATCGAAGGCTTCCAGTCCCTCCAGCTTTTCAGCGACGCCGGCGAACTTGACCGGCTTGCCGGTGATGTGGCGTACCGACAGGGCCGCGCCGCCGCGCGCATCGCCGTCGAGCTTGGTCAGTACCACGCCAGTCAGCGGCAGCGCGTCGTTGAAGGCCTTGGCGGTATTGATCGCATCCTGGCCGAGCATCGCATCGACTACGAACAGGGTTTCGATCGGCTTCAGTGCTTTATGCAGTGCGGCGATTTCCTGCATCATCGCTTCGTCGATGCCGAGGCGACCGGCCGTATCGACGATCAGCACGTCGTGGTAGTGCTTCTTTGCATAGTCGAGCGCGGCCAGTGCGATATCGACCGGCTTGTCGGTCGGCGTCGACGGGAAGAAATCCGCGCCGACCTGGGCGGTCACGGTCTGCAACTGGCCGATCGCCGCCGGACGATAAACGTCGGCGGAAACCGTCAGCACCTTCTTCTTTTTCTGTTCCTTCAGATACTTCGCCAGCTTGCCGACGGTGGTGGTCTTGCCCGCGCCCTGCAGGCCGGCCATCAGGATGATCGCCGGCGGTTGCGTTGCGAAATTGAGCTGCGCAGCCTCCGGGCCGAGATCGGCACCCATGATCGCAGCCAGCTCGCGCTGCACCACGCCGACCAGAGCCTGGCCGGGTGTCAGCGAGCCGATCACTTCCTCGCCCATCGCCTTTTCCTTCACGCGGGCAATGAACTCGCGCACGGCGGGCAGGGCAACGTCGGCTTCGAGCAGCGCCAGCCGGACTTCGCGCAGCATCTCGGCCGTGTTGGATTCGGTCAGGCGCGCTTCGCCGCGCATGGTCTTGACGACTTTCGCCAGTCGTTGAGTCAAATTGTCGAGCATGGATGGGATACCAGGAAGTAGGCCAAGTGCGATGCGGGGAATAGGCATCGGTAACAGGACACATTTTAACCGATGCTGTCCGCCGTTCAGGGCCGCCGGCCGAAATAGGGCATGTCGCCCACGAGGATGAATTGCCGAAAAATCACTGATAAAAATGGCCTTGATGCTGTGTCCGACAATGTGTCGGACGCGCGCGATTGCATACGGACATGGTGTAAACTCAGGGTCTGCTTATTACTCCCCTGCACGATGCACACCTACTTCTTCGTACTGGCAGCGCTGCTCTATGCGGTTTGCGCCATTTTGCCATCGCAGCAACGCGTTGCCATTTCAGCGGGCACCGCGGCAGGCTGGTTGCTGCATGGCGGGGCGCTGGCGGCCGATGTGCTTATGCCGGGGTCCTTACGCATCGGTTTCGCAATCATGCTGTCGGCGACGCTCTGGATTTCCGTCGGAGCATATTGGCTGGAGAATCGGAATTTTTCCCTGGATGGATTTCGCGTGCTGGTATTGCCGACCGCAGCGGTGGCAGTGATGCTCCCGGTGCTATTCCCGGGCAGCGTGGTTCCGCTGGAGGACAAGTCCGTGCTGTTCCCATGGCATGTCGCGATATCCATTCTCGCCTACAGCACATTGACCATCGCTGCATTCCACGCGGTGTTGATGGCATTGCAGGAATCCCGGCTCCATGCACATCCCGGAGGAGCGCCCGAGGGTTTGCTGGCGCATGCGATCGACCGGCTGCCTGCATTGCTGACGATGGAACGCCTGCTGTTTCGTCTGATTGGTTTCGGCTTCCTGCTGCTGTCGCTGACCGTGGTTTCCGGCGTGGTGTTTTCCGAGGAGCTGTTCGGCAAGGCGTTCAAGTGGGATCACAAGATCATCTTCACCATGCTGTCGTGGGCGCTGTTCGGTTCGCTGCTGGCGGGGCGCGTCTGGCGCGGCTGGCGTGGCAAGACCGCGTTGCGCTTTACGCTGACCGGCTTCGCCACGCTGTTGCTGGCCTATGTCGGCAGCCGCTTCGTCATTGAAGTCGTGCTGCACCGGGGGCTTGCATGAAGCTGCTGCTCTGGTCGGTAATCGTAGTGGTGATTGTCGCGTGGCTGTTTCGCAGCAAGAAAAATTCCGGCAGCTCCAATAACGTTCCTCCCCCAAAGGCCAGCAAGTCCTCGCATGACGGCCTGGAACCGATGCTGCCGTGCGCGCATTGCGGCATTCATGTGCCGGCTTCGGAAGCGGTGATTTCTTCCTCCGGGGCGGCGTTTTGCAGCCAGGAACACCGCCTCGGGCATTCCAAGTCCTAGAGCCCTGATTCATGCAAATCCTCTCGCCCAGCGCGCCGGCGGACCGGGATAGCGGAATGCATGCAGGCCGGAAGGCGCGACAGGCGCACGCGATTCCATCCGAAACGCGCGGGACACTCTGGCGCACCCTGCAGACCTTCTGCTTCACACGGATCGTCATCGCACTGGTGCTGCTGGCCTATTTCGGTATTAACACCACCAAGTATTTCGGCGTGACGCTGGCGTTTGCCAACTGGGAAACCTGCATCGTCTATCTGTTCCTGGCAGTCGGTTTTGCGTTCCTCTCGGTGTACTGGCAGAAGCAGTTCATGCTGCATCTGGCGGTGCAGCTGGCGGTGGACATCGCCGCGGTTTCTCTTTTGTATGTGGCGGCCGGCGGTGCGCGCAGCGGCCTGGCTATCCTGTACCTGTTCCCGCTGGCGGGCAGCGCGATTCTCGCGCCCATGGTTCTGGCGCTGTTCTTCGTTTCCGTTGTCACGCTGATCATGCTGGCGGAGAGCGGATTCCAGCTGCTGAGCTCGGCGACAGATGTCTCCGTGTCCGCAACCGGGCTATATGGCGCGGCATTCTTTTCCGCCATCTATGTGGTCAATCGGCTCGCAGCGAAACTGCTCAAGCAGGAACAGCTGGCGGCGCGGCGCGGACAGGAATTGCGCTTGCAGGAGGCGATCAACCGCCTCGTCATCGCCGATATGGGAGATGGCATCCTCGTAGTCGGGCGCGACGGCAAAATGTTTGCCGGCAATCCTGCGCTGGAGCGCATGCTGGGGCTGTCGATCGTTCCCGGGCAGAGGCGCCGCAAGCTAGCCGATCTGCCCTCGCTGGAGCCGGTGACCGAAGCATTCAGGAGCTGGCTGGCGCGCCCCCGCCAGGAAAAGGCTGCAGAGCCCGTGTGGACGACGTTCGTTCGGGTCAAGCCGGGGGATGACATTGCGCTCACGCATGGAACAAGCATCCTGCGTGAAGGCCGCCGCGATCCCGTGACCCATCTGAAACTGAGCTTCGCGACGGTAGAGGCAAGCGGCCTGAGCGAGGAGCGGACAGTCATCTTTTTCCAGGACGTGAGCGAAATCGAAAACCAGGCGCAGCAATTGAAGCTTGCATCGATGGGCCGGCTGACGGCCAGCATTGCGCATGAAGTGCGCAATCCGCTGTCGGCGATTTCCCATGCCGCTTCCTTGCTGAGGGAGGACATTGTCGATCCCTCCCAGGCGCGGCTGCTGAACATCATCGGCGATAACGTCGTTCGCCTGAACCGGATGATCGAAGACATTCTGAAGCTGTCGCGCAAGGCGCATGCGCATAATGAGCCGGTGCAGCTCACGCCATTCCTGACTGAACTAGTGAGCGAATTCAGGGAGCATCATGCAGTCGCTCCCGGCATGATCGTGCTGGGCGGAACGGGCAATCATCAGGTATGGTTCGATCCGCTGCATCTGCGGGAAGTGTTGGTGAACCTGCTGTCCAATGCAATGCGTTACGCCAGCGGCCGTGATGGCAGCATCCGGATTCATGCGCTGGCATCGCCGGCTGGCCGGCTGGAATTGCATGTGCAGGACGACGGTCCGCCGATTTCCCGGGAGGTTCGCGCGCACCTGTTCGAACCGTTCTATACGACCTCCAGCAAAGGCACCGGGCTGGGGCTCTACTTGGCGCGCGAGTTATGCTTGAATAATGGCGCGATGCTGGATTACGAGTACCGGGCGAATCTGCCGGACGTTGCTACGTCGGGCGTCGCTACGTCGGGCGTCGCTACGTCGGGCGTCGGTACGTCAGGCGTCGCCACGTCTGGCAGCGGGCCGGAGCAAACCAGCGGCCGGTTCGTGATCACATTTGCCATTCCTGATTCACCCTGAATTACTGTTGAAAGCCGTTTCATGACTGCACCCCGTATTCTCGTCGTTGACGATGAAGCCGATCTGCGCGAACTGCTCGAAATCACGCTCGTCCGGATGGGGCTTGATGTCGATTGCGCCGACTCCCTGGCGACTGCGCGTGCCCGGCTGGGGCAGACGGGATACGCACTGGTGCTGACCGACATGCGCCTGCCTGACGGGCTGGGCATCGAACTGGTGCGTGAAGTGGCGAGCACATACAAGCACATCCCGATCGCGGTGATCACTGCCTACGGCAGTGCCGACAACGCGGTCGCTGCACTGAAGGCGGGAGCTTTTGACTACCTTTCCAAGCCGGTCGGCCTGGATCAGCTGCGGCAGATGGTCCAGTCGGCGTTGCGGATCAACAACGTGAACGGCAGCACCAGCCGCGATGCGCATGCTCCTTCTTCGGCAGAGCGCTTGCTGGGATCGTCTTGCGTGATGCAGGAATTGCGCGCCCAGATCGTGCGGCTGGCCCGCAGCATGGCGCCGGTCGCCATCACCGGCGAATCGGGCAGCGGCAAGGAACTGGCTGCGCGCGACATCCATGCGCATAGCGCGCGCGCCGACAAGCCGTTCATTGCGGTCAATTGTGGCGCGATTCCGGAAGCATTGATGGAAGCTGAGTTCTTCGGCTATCGCAAGGGGGCGTTCACCGGCGCGAATGATGACCGCGATGGCTTCTTCCAGGCGGCCAACGGTGGCACGCTGATGCTGGATGAAGTGGCGGACCTGCCGCTGCAAATGCAGGTCAAGCTGCTGCGCGCGATCCAGGAAAGGCGGGTGCGCAAGATCGGCGCCACTGTCGAGGAACCGGTTGATGTGCGCATCATCAGCGCGACCCATCAGAATCTTGCCGAGTGCGTGGAAAAAGGCAAATTCCGTCAGGACCTGTTCTACCGCCTGAACGTGATCGAGCTGCGCCTGCCGCCGCTGCGCGAGCGGCTGGACGACATCGGCCTGCTGGCGGACACGATACTGGAGCGGCTTTCTCCTCCGGGACAGAGAACGGTGCTGTCGCCGCTGGCGTTGCGGGCACTGTGTAGCTATTCCTTTCCTGGCAATGTGCGTGAACTCGAAAACATACTCGAACGCGCGCTGGCGTTCTCCAATGAGGGCATCATTGAAGTCGTCGACCTGGCGTTGAAGCATGCCGTGCCGTTTTCTCCCGCGGTGGAAAGCGCGTCGCCGGTAGCGGACGAGCCTGCGCCTGAAGCCTCAGTCACCGAAACGGTGGAAGAAGAACAGCAGCACTTGCCGGCGGCTAGCGATGATCTGCCGCCGTCGCTGCCCGACTATCTCGATCATGTCGAACGCGAAATCATTCTGCGCGCACTGGGGAAAACCCGCTTCAACCGGACCCAGGCCGCAGAGCTGCTCGGCATCAGCTTCCGCCAGTTGCGCTACCGGATGCAGCGCCTAGACATCCACGAGCCGGACGCATGAAGCGCTTCCAGATCGGTGAAGACGGCTGGAGCAGCGGCGTGCAGCGCATGCCGTCGCCGAACTTCGACGCCCGTACCGCCGGAACGAATATCGACCTGCTGGTGATTCACAACATCAGCCTGCCGCCGGGCCAGTTCGGCGGCAGCCACATCGCCGATCTGTTCGGCAACTGCCTCGATTGCGATGCGCATCCTTACTTCGA
>JAEZVM010000109.1 GCA_023420795.1 Pseudomonadota bacterium | reverse complement strand
AATTTTGCTCGCCGCCCTCCCGGATGGGCCAGCGCAGACCAGCATGCGGAAGACCGCGAGCCGCGATTCCTGCGCCAGCGCACCGAGAGCAGAGATGGCATCTTTGGTATGCATGCTTTTTCTCCTTAAAAATTTCGACTATTCTACAATATTGGAAACGTCAAACAAATAATTTCTAGAACTTTCATCGCCGAGGAAAAACATGTCGACAGATCAATTGCACGCCGCTTTCAACGTCAGCGCCGATGAGATGAACCGGGGATGCGCCTGCATCACGCTGGAACAAGACGCTCTGCGCCAGGCACTGGAATCGGAACTAGGCGATCAAGGCTTGTACGAACTGGTGGCGCAGCGATGCTCGCATGTGTTCGCCGCGCAGCCGGTATTTGTATCACCTGCCCAGCTCGAGCGCATGGCTGCGGTCGTCTCCGCGGTAGAAAAAGTTGTCACCATGCCTGCATACCGGGAGGCGGTGCTCGAGCAGGCAGCGCCGATTGCACGGCACGCGCCGGGCGGCGCGAAGAGCGTATTTTTCGGCTACGACTTCCATGTCAGTGAAAACGGCGTGGCGCTCATCGAAATCAATACCAACGCCGGAGGCGCGATGCTGAATGCCGCACTGGCCCGCGCCCAGCGCTCCTGCTGTGCGCCAGTGGCCGACATATTTCTCAAGGAAGACGCAGGGCCGGAAGCTCGCATCATGGAAATGTTCCGTACGGAGTGGGCGGCCTCGCGCGGTTCTCGACCGCTGCGCACGATTGCCATCGTCGATGAAGCGCCGGCTGAACAATACTTGTATCCGGAATTCCTGCTGTTCCAGAGACTGTTTGAACGCCACGGCGTGCGCACCTTCATTGCCGATCCATCGGAGCTCGTCTTCCGCGACGGCTCGCTTTGGCACGGCGCTACGGCAATCGACATGGTGTACAACCGCCTGACCGATTTCATGCTGGAAGCGCCAGCGAGCGCCGCGGTGCGTGAAGCCTATCTTGCGAATGCCGTCGTGCTCACGCCGCACCCGCAGGCGCATGCACTCTATGCGGACAAGCGCAATCTGGCGATCCTCTCCAGCGCAGAGCGGCTCGACGCGATCGGCGTGCCGGAAGACGTCCGGAAAATCCTGCTGGAGACGATACCCCGTACCGAGATCGTGAGCGAACGGAATGCTCAGCGCTTGTGGGAGGAACGCCGCCGGCTCTTCTTCAAGCCGGCTGCGGGCTACGGCGGGCGCGCCGCCTATCGCGGCGACAAGCTGACCAGGCGCGTGTGGCAGGAGATCCTGGCCGGCGGCTATGTCGCGCAGGCTATGGTAATGCCCGGCGAGAGAATCATCGAAGACGCGGCCACCGAGTCGCTGCTCAAGTTCGACATACGCAACTACGCATATGACGGAAAAGTGCAGAGCGTGGCGGCGCGCCTGTACCAGGGACAAACCACGAATTTCCGCACGCCCGGAGGCGGGTTCGCCCCGGTTTACGGCTGGGGCAGTCCGATATCTTCCAGCGTCATCGATACAGCCACACCCGCATCAGTGAAAGCAGATGCGCCGCGTCCATCGGCTTGGTGATGTAGTCGGATGCGCCGGCGGCGATGCATTTATCGCGGTCGCCCTTCATCGCCTTCGCCGTCAGCGTGATGATCGGCAGCGATTTGAACTTCGGTATCCGGCGGATTGCGCGCATCGTGTCGTAGCCGTCCATCTCCGGCATCATGATGTCCATCAGGACGATTTCGATGTCCGGATCGGACTCCAGCACTTCGATGCCGTCGCGGCCATTCTCGGCAAACAGCACGATCATTTCTTCCCGCTCCAGCACCGAGCTCAGCGCGAAGATGTTGCGCAGGTCGTCATCCACCACCAGCACCTTGCGGCCGGCCAGAGCGGCATCCGCATGTTGCACCCGTTCCAGCATGCGCCGCTGCGCATCCGGCAATGCCGATGGCGGGCGATGCAGGAAGAGAGAGGTTTCCGCAACCAGCCGCTCCGGTGAGCGCACGCCCTTTGCGATGACGGTGATTCTGGCGGCGTGCTGGAGCACCTCGGCTTCATCGGGAGTCAGCTCCGCTGCGGTATAGACGACGATCGGCAGATCCTGCAGCTGCTCGTCGAGGCTGAGCGCATCGACCATATCGATGCCGTCGATATCCGGCAGCCGCAGATCGAGCACCATGCAGTCGAAGTGCGCTTCCTTCAGACGAGCCAGTCCCTCGCGGCCGGTGCCGGCCGCCTCGATCTCGACATCGCTGCTGTCGAGCAGTTCGACGATCGCCGCACGTTGCTGCGGATCGTCCTCGACTATCAGCAGACGGCGCTTGCCGCTGGCCGCGAACTGGCGGATACGGTCGAGCTCCCGCTGCAGGCGGGCGGGGCTGACCGGCTTTTCGAGGTAGGAGATCGCACCGCCGCGCAGCGCGCGTTCGCGCGCCTTCTGATTTGACAGCACATGCACCGGAATATGCCGGGTTCCCGGATCGCGCTTCAGACGATCGAGCATGCGCAGGCCATCCATGCGGTCCATGCCGTGCCGGTCGATGTCCAGCAGGACCGCCGAGGGCAGGTAGTCGCGCGTCAGCGGCAGCGCCGAATCGGGCGGCTGCGCGACGATGCCCTTGAAATTCAGTTCGCGCGCCTGCTGCAGCAGCGTCCTCGCAACCTGCATGTCGTCCTCGACGATCAGGACCGCCGGATCGCCCGGCGCGATGAGGGCGCGGTCGTCGGCCGGAATGCCGTCAACCGGCACTG